>DNHK01000288.1 GCA_003485905.1 Gammaproteobacteria bacterium
GCCTTGGTGTACCACATTACTGCGGTGGCATCATCCTCAGGCACACCCTCACCGTTGGCATACATAAGCCCCAGATTGTTTTGGGCATAGGCGTCTCCGTTTAAAGCGGCAATCTTTAATTCAGCGACTCGTTCAGTGAATTCCTCTGTTTGCGCCCAAGCTACAGATACAGCAAAGGTCAACCAGCAAGCAAATAAAACCAACCAAGGTTTAAAACGAGATGTGTTTAAGGTCATAGCAACTCCATCTGATAGTTATTCTGAGTTTCCCGAGAACAGGCTGCATTGATGCTCTTCCCACAATCAATCTACTATAAACGAAGGGATATTCAAGCAGAACGTCTAAGCTAGGTAACCCTACGGAATACCTACACGATACTCACCGTATGGTATCAATTTGCCCCTTTTTCAGACCTATAGTGGCTTACTGGTAGGGTGGCCTTAGTTGGTAGAGATAGGTCTGAGAAACGCCATAAATGGCCTCATTTCAGGCATGGAGGGGGTATTTGGATGGGGTGGGGGGCAAAAACGGTTTCTAATGGAATAGGGGTGGGTACGTCCTTGTCATACTCGCTTCGTTTTAAAAGGAGCGCTACAAATGTCAGAGATTAGGCGATACCCCTTACATTACGAATGGCTGTTAATTGCCCATAGCGGTCATTCGCCATATTTTATCTCGGCGATTACTTTCGTAAATCAGCTGCATTTTTTAAATATCGGTTTGAAGAGGAAAAAGTGTAATTTCGTGCTGGGGCATTAAACGTACGTTCGGCAATAATTGCCAAAGCATTACCGAGAAGCTGAAAAGCATCAGCATTATTGGGCTGCAATTTAGTAACGTGCCTGGCCAGTTGCGCAGCACCCAACTCATCACCTGAATCCATTTCTACCTGTGCCCTCTGCATTAAATTATCAACACCGCCAACAAGGTCAGCAATCCGCTGCGCTTGTTGAACAGGGTTTTCTCTGTGAAGATTTAATACATTACCGTCAAACCAGCCAAGGTCTTGCGCATAGATATCTCTAACCGTACCCCAAATACTGCCGTAATATTCTTGTAGATAATCCAAATTAGCTAGATGCTCAGGTAAAGCGGCGTAGTCCACGAGTTCATCTGGAGTCATAAACTTCTTTGCACCTTCTATCGTTTTATCATGTACCCATTTCAGCGCATCGTGGTAGTTGGTAATGACAGTCATAGTCTCTTCGGTTATCGGCGTTGTATGACCACCTACTAAAGCCAAGGGGTTCTCATCTCTCATACTCGCGAGACTCGTAATCCAATCACGGGCAGATCGTCTTGCGGTGCCACGCAATGGATATAAATTGGGCCATGACTGATAAAAGTTATCGCCGGCAAATATCACGCGTTGTTCCGGCAACCAAACATAAAGCTGGTCATCCGTCTCTCCCGGTGCCGCGACTAGGTCCAGCTTTACCCCTGCGATTTCTAGTGAAATTCGATCTTCGCCAAAAGTATGAGTTGGTGGAACTGTACCGGAGGGTCGTCTAGCAGGCTGACTATTCGTCCCTGCCGTGTTCAAGTTGCCAGATGGAGGCCGTGCCGGTGGAATCGCAACCCCAACACCAATCTTTTGTTCGTCGGGCAAATCAAATCCCTGGGTATTCGAGGGTCTTGCTCCACCGGCGAGCCCGGCTTGAGCCTGCCGCCTATTTTCAGAATCATAGTTATCTCGTTGCCATATCTGTATGCCCTGATCTTCTTCGTAAAAGGCTATAGCGCCATTAGTGTGATCACCATGCCCATGAGTATAGATGATGGCTCGAACAGGTTTATCTGTAATTTTCTCGAACTCTTGTCTGACCAGTTGCGATGCAGCGGGTATTTGACCGGGGTCAACGATAATGACGCCCTCGTCTCCAACAATCATACTGTTTGCTGAGACCGTATAGCCTATAGCTGTATAAACATTGTCGGCAACTCGAATAATCTGTTTATCAAACATCTTATTGCGCTCAATCAATCGCGTAGTCGCGTCGCTAACCTGCGCACTGCTTGTTGAGGGAAAACCAATAAGAATGGCAAGCACAAAGCCAGTTACGTTGAAAAATGAGAGTAGATAATTCCTGGATATCCTTTTAGACGATGAACTGAAATCGAACATTATTCGCTGTCTCCTGAGAAAGTAAGCATATAGCTGGTGAATGGACGAGATTGTAATTGAAGTCCACAACCATGATAATAGCCATTATTGCGCCCGCATCGTACGTAAAAACCGAACAATGAAAAGAGGATTAATTTTGAATGAATGAACTTCTTTCCATGCGCGCCTATGTAAAAGTTGTGGAGGTAGGCAGTTTTGCGGAAGCGGCACGACAAATTGGCACTGCTAAATCAGTGGTCACAACTCGTGTAAATCAGCTAGAAGCATTTCTTCAAATACAACTTTTACACCGTTCGACTAGGAAATTAACAATGACCGATACGGGTCTCGATTACTATCAACGTTGTATTCGCCTTTTATCTGACTTTGATGAAGCGAGATTAGCTGTGAGTTCCATTGAATGGGAGCTTACAGGTACATTTAGGGTTAGCTGCATCTCTTCATTTGCATCAACATATCTGTCTAATGATATCTGTAACTTCCGGCTTGAGCACCCGGATTTGAATATTGAACTCCAAGTACACGATCGCTTTTGTGATCCTGTCTAGGAAGGTTTTGATTTAAGTTTGCAGTCCTCTGAGGTAACGAAGAATATACTTGAAAAAGTAGAGATTTTAGCCGCTCGCCGTTTAATCGTTGCTACACCTGAGTATATAGAGAAGAATGGCATGCCCAGATCACCCGAAGAGCTAAAAACACATAGTTTTGCTCACAACAACAATGTGGAACCGGGGAATGTTGTTAGATTTTCCGCAGATGGCAAAAATTCGGAGGTTAACCTCAATCCCGTAATTTGGGGTAATTCTGCATGGATAGTGCGGTCCGCCATCATGCAGGGCCAGTGCTTCGGCATGCTACCAATCTTTTTTATAGAAAAAGAGTTGATATCAGGTGAACTAGTCACGTTACTGCCAGAATTGAGAGTCACGCATGGATACATATCGGCTTATTATCGAAAAACAGCATTTGTTCCCATGAAAATAAAGGTATTCCTGAATTATTTGAAGCGAAAGTACGGTGAATTTCCACCATGGGAACGTAGGTTAGCCGAACATCGACCGAAATTAAAAATGGCTTTGGGTCCAGAAAAATAAAGGTATCAATTTCGACTAAATTTGTTTGTTTTTGAATGGGGTTCGCAATATCAAAACCTATAAATTGGAGAAACCCCTAACTCGATTTCCTTGAGACTAATTCCTCTGGAAGGCTTACCCACTGACTATGTTCTTTATGACACAAGAGCAGGAGTCCACTTTTTATGTTCAAAGGTTTAATTTCTGTCTCCTAACCGGGAGCTTTATTAAATGGCCGCTTTGAGTATGAAGC
>DNHK01000156.1 GCA_003485905.1 Gammaproteobacteria bacterium
TGCAAACCGGGTATCGAACCCTGCCCCGGCGACAGGCGACGCTCTACTGTAAGACAAACGCCTTCGTCCGATTTAGCCTCAACCCTATGTCTTGCACCCGCCTCAATAAGCCACATACGCAAGCCAGTATCCAAAGCATCGATCAGAACCGGAAACTCCGCACCGTTTTCTGCTTCATTATAATTTTTGAGTATCGCAAGGCCGGACTGTTGTAGCGTGAAACCCCGACAATCGAGAGTATTTGGATTCATTCAGAGTGCCCATAAGCAAGGAACAGGTATAGAAATACTTTAATTATTACACGACCAAGTATAGAACTAATGATGGCGAAACTATAAGGCAGATTTTCGTCAGATTAAACGCCGTTGATGGCTAGTATGGCTGTTTCGAAGAAAGGCCAGCTTTAAGCTCAGTCTAAACACAGGTCGAGTAGCAGTTTAGTCTTTGGTAGGATAAGCGAGTAACAAGTGATGCAGAATTAGTAGCATCAGGTTAAAACTGTGAGAATGTAAACGCCCATCTGAGGAGTGAACAAGCATGGCTAAAAATAAAAATGACGGTCTAAATCGCCGCGATTTTCTGACTAAAGCAACAGCGACTGGTGTCGGGACAGCCGCGCTCACCTCAGCCTCGGGCCAGACAAGTGCTCAAGAAACGGATATTCATTGGGATCTCACTGCAGATTTCGTCTCAATTGGAGCCGGTGTATCCGGGCTAGCAGGAGGCATTTCTGCGCTGGAGCACGGTGCCTCAGTCATCCTGGTCGACGAGAACACCGATATCGGTGGGCATGGAATGATTTCAGGAGGTAATGTTCACCTCGGCGGAGGCCATAGTATCCAACGCAAGCACGGTATAGAAGACTCAGCGGATAAAATTTACGATGACTGGATACGCCCAGACCACCCGCTGGCGCGCTACAACGATCGAGATTTGGTACGCGTTTTCGCCGACGAAAACCTTTCAACCTTTAATTGGCTGGTTGATAACGGCGTGGACTTCGATGATGAGCAGGTCATAGGGCCGCAAATGGCATCAACAATCCCTCGACAGGTTCGTGTACGGCCATGGCCAAATAGGGACGAGAGATATATTTATGTGCCTACTCGCGGAGGAGATGGACTCGTAAGAGCACTCGAGAAGAAAGTACGTGATGGCGGCGGTACCATACTGCTGCGCCACCGAATGACAGAAATTATTCGCGAGACGCCGAATTCTGGACGGGTTCTCGGGATTACCGTGGATGCGGGCGACAAGACACTTAATATTCGCGCGACTAAAGGCGTGCTAATTGCAACTGGTGGGCATTCCAACAACGTCAATCTCCGCCGTGTCTTTGATGCAAGGCTGACGGAGGAGTACTTCGTTTCGGGTGACCCTTACTCGCGCAAAAGTGGCGATGGCGAGATCGCTGCCATGGCTCTTGGCGCATCGCTGTGGGGAACTTCAGCACAAACTAATGAAGCCGAGCGATGCCTCAGAAAAGCGGGAACCATCGGCGGCGAGTTTTGTGAATCGAGTCTACATTGGCACCCAGATAGCCCTATATTCGACGAGAAAGTACGCGCTTCTGGCCTTACCAATATTAACTGGGCCAACTTAATCCTGGTAACGCAAGATGGCGTTCGTTTTTATGATGAGACGGCCAACGATTACGATTTCATGGCTGCTGCGCTGGCATCTCGAGGTGAACCCAACAAGCGCAACGGCGGCGGCCCAATCTGGGCAATTTTCGATGCCGATGCCGTCGCGCGACAGGGTTGGAATCCCACTCCTCCAAACGTCGACCCTAACGGCTACTTTTTTAGCGCCGACACAATCCCTGAACTGGCTAGCAAGATCGAGAACCCTCATCAGCCCAAACCAATGCCAGGTGACGTACTCGAAAATTCTGTAACACGCTTTAACAGTTTCGTTGATACCGGAATCGATGCAGACTTTGGTAAACCACAGCCAATGTACAAGATTCAAACACCACCGTTTTATGCTGCGTGGTCAACGCCAACGATCCATGACTCGTATACAGGCTTAAGAATCAATACATCCTCACAGGTAATTAATATGCACGGTGAGGTTATCGAAGGTCTTTACGCTGCGGGGGAATGCCAAGGTGGGTTCAACCAGCACGGCTTAGGACGGAGTATAGTATTCGGCAGAATAGCCGGGAGGCATGCAACAGCGAATACATAAGACTTCTGAATAAAAGCGATTTAGATTGAAAGATTGCGACTGATAGAATGACTGACTCCAACCCACAGCCGACATTTGATACTGCTTGTAACCAATTTTTGTTCTCTTCGCTTATTACGAACTCGGTACAATCAGGTATACAGCATTAGGACCGGGATGTTTGCACGATTCAACATATACTCGGTAACACCCCCAAACATTGTTTCTCGCAGACGGCTGTGGCTATAAGCCCCCATCACCATCAAGTCTGAGTTCGTTTCCTGATAGGCAGCCATTAAAGCTTTCGCATCATTTTTGGCTTTCGGCGCTTTGACTCGCTCAGCTTTTACTCCCCAGAAACGCAGATAATTAGCTAGCTGTGCAGACTTGGGGCCGACCCCACTCTCGGGTCCACAAGTAATGATATTTACCTGCTCCGCATGGCGAAGCATTGGCATTGCTGCGCTAACCGATTGCGCAGCCTCTGCGCTTTGGTTCCAGGCAATGCTTATCCGTTTGCCAATTGCTGATGTGCGAGATTGAGGCAGAACTAACACCGGCCGAGATGTATTTAAAAGCGCTGCATCTAAAAACAATCGTGCCAGCTTTCCATCCTTTGTCGCTGGACGTGACACAATGACAAGGTCAGAAACAGGACCTAAGTTGGATAAAACCTTGCTTGGCGAACCAACCTTTTCTATCCAAACGGCGCCTGATGTTGCCTTCGGCCGTTTAATTATCGGATAGTCATGGCGGTTGGCCACTTCAGAAAATAGTGCGCTAGCAGCAGCACTACTCTTTTTAGTTGTTTTGCCTTTAGCCGCAGACTCCCATGCAGTAGCATCTGCAAGTGAACCCAAACCAGCTGGTAACGCGACGTTAGATTCGCGGTGTGCTCGGATGTGACAGCCGAACAAATTGGCATCTAGTTTTTTCCCAATTTCAAAGGCTGTGCGTAATGCATTCGCACATTCCGGGCGATCCGCTACGGGTATTAAAATTATGCGCATATCAGTTTTTTCATAAATCCCAAGTTAACTCATTTCTAAATAATACCACTTCTCCCCCAATTCACGATGAAGTCACTGCTAACAATGGACACGTTGTCTCCCTTAACACCATCTCCGTCGTACTTCCTCGCACGGCGTCCAAAAAACCGTGATGTCCCGCTGTTGGCATTACGATCAGGTCAGCTTTAATGGATTCAGCCGAAGTAAGTATGGATGAGACGACAGAACCATCAGTGGTGAGTTTTTGCCAATTCCAATCATCTTGCTGCTCAGGATGCAATAGCGGCATCCCTTTGTCTCCGACCGATAGCAAAGTAAATTCTGCATCCTTGACGCCCAGGCTACGGACTAGCTCAGAAACAACTGCAAGCGCTTTATGTGCCTTTGGTTTCGAATCTACCGGAATTAGTATGTTTTTTAACTTGATGGAACCATCATCAGCAGAAACGAATCCGTCGACGCCCACTGGAACAAATAATGTAGACGCATGATGAGTTCGTGCAATCGGCTCAGCGACAGCGCGGCGGGACAAACCGAAATCACCTTTGCGCTGATGC
>DNHK01000441.1 GCA_003485905.1 Gammaproteobacteria bacterium
TAACAATAAACGGCATCGATACTACTGATGCTAACAGAAAATAGTATTTTGCGTAAATATTCCGTAGGAGAGTTTAGTAACTATTTGATTAATATATATTTTATAATAATATGCCTATTATTAAACCTTGATGATCGGTGTGTTATCCGCGGCAGCCCATTCAGACCATGCACCATCATATAGCTGATGTAGTCCAAGACCCGCTTCAGCTAACGCTAGGGTTATGATCGCAGCGGTAACGCCTGAACCGCATGTGGTGATTATAGGGTCATTGCCAGTGACACCTAGCTCGTCAAATACAGCAAGTAATTCTTTCGCTGGCTTGAGTAAGCCATCAGACTGAAGCTGATCGAATGGTAACGAAATCGCCCCTGGCACATGACCACTAGATAATTCGGGCCTTGGTTCAGGGGCTGTTCCCTCGAATCTTGCAGAAGAGCGCGCATCTAATACCAACGCTTGTTGCGAGCTACAGTTCTCAAGTACCTTCGGCATTGATACGACTAGATCATTAACTTTATTTGCTACGAACCGACGAGTCGTTGGAGGTTGAACACTGTGGTCTACGCTTCTTTTCTCCGCTAGCCATTTTGGAAAACCACCATTTAATACACGAACGTTTTTATGGCCAAACACATGGAACATCCACCAGACGCGCGCGGCAGAAAACAGGCCTGCACCGTCGTAAGCAACGACCAAGCTGTTATTATCTATCCCTAGATGGCCAACAGATTCAGAAAATGATTCTGCGGTGGGCAGCATATGAGGCAAATCGCTACCCTTGTCGGATATGGCGTCAATGTCAAAAAAACTAGCCCGCGGTATGTGGTTACTCTCAAATTCAGCCCGAGCATTACGCTGTTGAGTAGGTAGATACCACGAGCAATCCAGAATGGCGATTTCCTCACTGCTTCCAGAATTTATTGCATCCGAAAGTTCTTGTGTGGTGATTAAGTGATCAGATGTAGTCATGTTTAAATTATGAGGCGATTCAAGAGAAGCTGTTGAAATGCGAAGTTAGTTAGAAATTGGTTTGCAAGTTAGTATTCATGTAAGGATATCAAATTATCTATAAAAAGAGAGAAGTGGTACTTGGAGTATGTGGCCAAGCCCTCTTAGATTTTTAATTGGAATAGAATCAATAGTCGTAACTTTGGGACAGAAATCTACCATTTACAAATTTAGAATCGCCTTGTCAGATTTGGAGCGAAATTACTATGACGCACTCAATTTAACGATCGCGCAACATCCGTCGGAGAGTCAGGAGCGGATGGTGACTAGGGTGCTCGCCTATTGCATTAATGCTAGAGCCGGATTGGTTTTTACCAAAGGGCTAAGCTCCGTTGAAGAGCCTGACATTTGGATGCGAACGTTGGATGAAAAAATAGATAAGTGGATTGACGTAGGCGAACCGTCAGTCGACCGAATAAAAAAAGCGGTCCGGCTTTCAAACGAAGTTACGGTATACAGTTTTAATTCAAAATCAGATGTTTGGTGGAAACAGGGCCGATCAAAATTTGCGTTGCTAAATGCATCTTTTTTTCGATTTGATCCCGTGCATGTGAAAGCGTTTGCTGCGTTGATAGAGCGTAGGATGGATATTTCCATAACAATCACCGGTGATTCGGCTTATATTGCTACCGCCTTGGGTGAATGTGAATTGATGTGGGAACCATTACAGACGGTATGAAAATTTATGTTGATTTCGCTTTAGTTGGTTTTGGGTAGCGATTAATGCGCAAGTTAATATTAGTTCGTCATGCTAAATCCGGAAGGAAAGATCCGGAACTCGATGACCATGAGCGACCATTGAATCGTCGTGGAGAGCGAGATTCAATAACCATGTCACGATTCTTAATGGAGCAAGATGAGGCATTGGACGTTGTTTATTCTAGCACTGCTACCCGGGCGCTTGATTTCGCCCAAACTTTAAGCGAGTTTTGTGGTTACAGTCTGATTCCTGATCTATCTTTTTATACCTTTAGTTTTGATGAGTTTTTCGAGATATTAAGAAGCTTGCCAAATGCTGCAGGAAATATTGCGATTGTTGGTCACAATCCAGCAATTACTCAGGCAGTTAATTTCTTGAGCGGTGCGGAAATTGCGAATGTACCTACGGCAGGAATCGTTGCGTTAACGTGCGAAATTAACGAATGGGATGAACTAAGAGAAGGTTGTGCCGAGCTAGCGTATTTTGAATCTCCTAAACGGCTTCTGAACGGACATACTATTTGATGGTCATTGAGAATGTTTCTTGAATGAGAGAGCGAACCCATAAGTGGTGCTCTGTTGTGGAGTTCTTGTGCAGGCATGCAGATTATGTGTGACAAATTTATATTGGCTTGATAGTTTGCTTTTCGTTCACGGAAAATCTGTCTTAGTTTAGGTATAGTCGTTGATAATCAAACTTGAAATGGTGTGGTCATGTATCAAATAGTGAAATCAATCGCAGTAACTTTAATATGCTTGGCCGCAGTTAACGCCAATGCGCAGTGGCAGCCTGGTAAGTCAAGTAGCAAAGGAACGACGGAAGTGCAGAAAACAATAGAGCGCTTTGTTGCAAAAGATGAGGGTCTGAAGGCCTTTTTTGACGAGGCGTACGGCTACGCTATTTTCCCCGGAGTAGGTAAAGGTGGCATTGGTATTGGTGGGGCTTTTGGGCGCGGTGAAGTGTACGAGCAAAATCAATTTGTCGGTACTGCTCGTCTTACCCAAATTAGTATTGGTTTTCAATTTGGTGGGCAGAAGTATAGCGAAGTAGTTTTTTTCGGTAGTAAGGAGGTGCTGGATGATTTTAAACGTGGGAATTTTGAATTTAGCGCTCAAGCTTCAGCAGTTGCCGTCACAGCAGGGGCTTCCGCTGACGCGGCCTATAGCAATGATGTGGCCGTGTTTACTATGGCAATTGGTGGTCTTATGTATGAGGCAACTATTGGCGGACAGAAATTCAGTTATACACCCAAATAAGCGACTTTTTTCTCGTTGCTCGATCAATGTAAGTGGATAACCTACGGGTTTGGGTGTATCCGAGTATTTTTAGTAGTTTTTAGAAATAAGGACGAAAAATGAAGTTTGTTCGGATTGTGAGATTGCTGGTTAATATTCCGGCATACTAACCATATAGGGCGTTTGAAAATTTCTACAGCTGTCAGAGCTTAATGATGGCTTCCACCCCATAATAATTCCTCAATATTGGAGATAAAGAATGTCAAAACATGATAAGAACCACCTAGAGGCCATTCTTGGTCAAGTTAGCTCGACTCGTCGGAAGTTTCTTAGAAGCAGTTTAATCGCAGGTGGAGCTTCAGCATTGGCGGCGCCAGCTTCTTCGCTCCTAGCTCAAGAAGGTGAGGCGGCTGAAACTACAGGAACTGAAGCAGCTCCCGCTACCGGTGGTAAAGGTAAGGGGAAAGGTAAAGGAAAAGGGAAGGGCAAAGGTAAAGGTAAAGGAAAAGGAAAAGGAAAAGGAAAGGGTAAAGGTGGTGCGGCCCCAGCTGCGACAGAAGAAACACCTGAAAGTTAAGGTAAAAGTTAAGACGAAAGTTAGGGGATTTTCGTTTGTGCAACAGCTAGTTGTTGGCATAGCACACAAAACTAAACGGAGGGTAGAATTTCTACCTTCCGTTTTTTAGTTGTCCGAACTGTCTTATGAATATAGTAGTAGTTTCGCAACCAACGTGAAACAAGCACCGCTCGTTCGTAGCTCGATGCTTGCTCTTGCGGCGGCGCAAGATGGTTATCATGCGTTCGATATCGCGTCACGAACGCTGCATTGGCTTAATCCAACAGCCGCGCTTATCATCGAGTTATGTGATGGATCACGGACGCAGTCGGAGATAATTATTTTGCTGGACCAGCTGCAAGAAAGCACTGACGACAGCAATTCTTGGATTCAACAAGCACTAGAGAGCGGTTGGTTAAAACCTATCGACGGGGAAAATGTCGATGAATATCCCAGTGCGCATATAGTTGCAACGTTAGCTTGGGATCTACGTGAAGAAGGTGATTACCTCGCGTCATATGTATGCCAGGAATATGCGGTTGAGTTACAGCCCGAAGTAGCTTCGCACTGGCGGTATTTAGGTGAAATTTCACATATTACTGGCCAACGTGAGAGAGCCCTCGAAGCTTACGAGAAATACTTAACATTGAACCCTGACGATGCAGAGATATTACTAATTGTTGTGGCACTTCGGGATGAGCCTCCGCCAAGGCGTGCGCCTGATGCCTATATTCGGCAACTCTACACACGATTCGCCTCGTTTTATGAAGACAATATGCGTGATGAGCTGGGGTACAACGGACCTGAGCGGGTTGCCAGTTTATTGGATCAATACTTGGATGGGGTATGCGATCTAAATATTTTGGATATGGGTTGTGGCACGGGTTTATCCGGACAGCCACTGAAACCGCATGCCAAGTCGCTAACGGGTATTGATCTTTCTGCCGAGATGTTGGAGCAGGCCGAAACCTCAGGTCTGTACGACAGGTTGGAATGTGCCGAAATAACTGAATGGCTGGCAAATAACAAAGATTTTTTTGACTTGATCGTGGCTTGTGACACTTGTATATATTTTGGAGATTTAGGTCAAATTATAAGTCCTGCAAATCAACATATAGTCCCAGGTGGGTGGATGATAGTTTCGGTAGAAAAAGGAGATTCTTATCCTTATTGTCTCGCTGATTCTGGTCGTTATTCCCATACGCAGCGGCATATAGAAGAGGTAGCGAAAGATGTTGGCTTGGAAATATTAGATGTGGACGAGGGGTTTTTAAGGGATGAATATTCAAAACCCGTTATCGCACTGATGGTGTTAATGCGTAAGCCTCTGCCCGTTTAATTTGCTGTAAATTGTTATTTTTAAAATTGTAAAAGATAGTTTTTATAGAAGGTGTCCGACTTTAACCCAAATTAGTGTATCAACCTCTACATAGGGATTATGGCTGCTCATATGAGGACTTCTCATCCATGTGCCTGCAGGGTAGCGTCCATTTTCATCAATAAATTCGCCCCTCAATACGTAAATCTCTTCACCACCTACATGCGTGTGGGGTTGAAATCGTTCACCCTCGGGCCAATGCACCAATGCAACGTTTTCTCCCGCGAAGTTATGTAGGGGCATTACCCGCAGATTACCTTGACCAGGTAACCAATCCGTAGCCTTAGTATCTATACAAACATGGTGATTATCATCTTCTTGAAACTGATGCAATTTAACCAAAAGCGTACAGCCTTCTTTACTGAATGGGGCATGTCGAAATCCCTGTGGATTGCGAAAATAGGTACCCGCTTGGTAATCACCGGTTTGGTCCGAAAAGGTTCCTTCAAGTACTAGAATTTCTTCTCCTTTAGGATGATTGTGTGCGGTGAAGGAAGCACCTGGGTCATAGCGAACGATACTTGTCGCATGGCCTTGCTCAACGTCTTCGCGGGCGAGCGGTTTGCGCCAAACGCCAGATGACGGACTAGCTTGCCAGTCTTGTATCTTAGTATTGATTACCACGTGTTGTTCAAAGTCCATATTTATCATATATAGTGCTCCGCTTGTTTAGCCGCTCTTAAGAATGTCTGGAGCGGGTGAAGGGGATCGAAC
>DNHK01000185.1 GCA_003485905.1 Gammaproteobacteria bacterium
AAGCCGCCACCTTGAATCATAAAACCCGGAATTACTCGATGAAAAATTGTTCCATCATAAAATCCTTCGCGAACGTATTTTAGAAAGTTATCGACAGTAACTGGCGCATCGGCTGAGTAAAGTTCCGCTTCTATCGTTCCGTGATTGGTTTGTATGGTTATCATAATATTTTGCTCGTCAATGGTTGTTTGGTCGGCCGATTGAGCCGAGACTGAGTTGGTTAATAGTAGTAAAGATAGCGAGATCAATGCTAGAAAAGCAGTATTTGTTTTGCGTGATAGTGAATTCATAGCTTGGGTGTGAGTTTAGTTTTTGTTAGTAAACGTTCTAAATCCTGATTCGGTAAATACACCATCAAGTGGGATATCCCATGCTTGTGGTTTAATACTTGTTAGCTTCTGGTTTTCGTGTGCGAGACCGATTAGGCGCGGACGGCGATAATACTGGTCACGACGAGTAAATTCCAGCGCTCGGTCGTAGTATCCGCCTCCCATGCCAATACGAGATCCGTGGTCATCAAAACCTAATAGCGGTATTAGTAATAAGTCGAGTTGAACTAACGACGTGCTGCACCGGCCAGTAGGTTCAGGAATGCCATAACCATTTTTTTTTAGTACTGTGCCAGCACCTACTCTAATGAATTTCATTGAGTGGTCGGTGCGGTTGATTACGGGCAAAAAGCACTTCTTGCCATCACGCAATGCTTGATTGATGAGGTTTATTGATCCAGCTTCGTTATTTACTGGGTAGTAAAAAGCGATGCATCTAGATTTTTGATAAATGGGGGAGGCCCAAAAATATTGAGCTAACAATCGGTAATTACGTTGGACTTTCACCGGAGGCATATCGCAACGTATACGTCGGGCCCTGCTGCGTAGATTTGCAGTATCTTGTTGGGCAATATGATCGAAGGAGGTTATTGACATATTTAATAAGATATATCACAAAACAAATTAACCGTGGATGTTGTCGATTAGTCTGTAGTTTAGTACCACCCGCAAGCGCCGTGCCACCCTGTGACCTTGAACCAGAGGGTTCAAGTGGGGATTCCACGATATCATCAGGCTTTCCGGTCAGGCCGGACTTGCACAACAGTTATCGCTTTTAATCCCCGGTTACAAATTTAGGTTCAAAGGGATTTAAGGGCAGTCACGCACGCCGCAGGCAATACCAAAAACTGTAAACCTAGTGCTATTCTAGCCTAATGACTTGCGGTTGGGACGAAATTAAGTTTTTTTAAGCTGCTGCTGAGCTATGGTGTAGCTAAGTGTTTAGTTTTTGAATCTAGCTGGGAAAATACGCTATTCGTTCGGTAGTGCGTTTTCAATCATATCGCTTAATGATTTAATTCGATTTGTCATGGTTGTGCTTGATTCAGCGTTTTCTCGAAGCGCAAACAGTTCGAAGCAAATGTTCATTGCCGCCATTATGGCAATCCGATCATTACCTAAAATCTTGCCAGCTTTTTGAATATCACGCATTTGAGTATCTAAATACGCCGCCGCTTCTTTAACTCGGTTTTCTTCATCAGGCTCGCAGGCGAAAGAGAAGTCCCGGCTCAGCACCGAGACGGTTATATTTTTACGACTATCGTTCACGCGTCAATCACATTAAAAAAGTTTTGTTTGCGGATAATTTACGATGCACTGTTTTCCAGTGTACGTAATCGGTGTACGATTGATTCGAGACGTGACCGAGCCAGACGATTTTTTTCGGTGAGTTGCTTTTTATCTTCAAGCAATGTGTCACGCTCTTCTTTTAAGTTTCGGTTTTCGTCGATCAGTCGGCGACACTCTGCGATGAGAGTGTTAATCCGCTGTTCGAGGCCGACTAAATCATTGTCCATTGTTCTAACCAGAATGGGCTGAATCTCGAATAGTAGGCATACTTGCTTTATACGTCAATGCTTTAAATTCAGATGGTAAGATACTGCAAACATTATAATTTTAGCGCGAGTGGTTATAGATGACGCAAGATAACATACCCGAGTATCAGCAAGTTGCTGATGCAATTTCTCTGTGCGGCAGTGAGCTAAACCCGAGTGAGTGGCAAGGATTGATTCTTGGGTCAATATGTTTCCACTTAAAAACTGGAACCGAGCCCAAGTTAAGAGAATTAATGTTTGGTGCAAGGAATAATTCCGAAGAAATTCAGCCACTGATGGAGCTAACTTATTCGGCATATCGGGCAATAATGGAGGAGCTTCTGTCTGCAGAAGATATACTAGAATTGATGGTGCCTGATGATGAAGAGTCGATTGAGTATCGTACTGAATCGGTAGCCGCTTGGTGCCAAGGTTACACCTTAGGGTTGCTGCAAAAAGAAAAATTTAGCATTGATCAACTCCCACCGGACGCTGCTGAATTTACCCGGGATGTTATGGATATTAGTCAGGCCAGCTTAGGTGAAGATGGACAAGAAAATGAACGGGCGCTGATGGAAGTCGTTGAGTTTTTGCGAGTAGGGGCTCAACTTAGCTTTGAGTTGATTTATGCGGAGCAGGCTCATCCTGCACCCCCAAGCGTCCAGTGAGGGTGATGGTGCGATGAGAAAGGTATTAGAGCAAAAAGTTTTCGATCGTCGTAGGGTTGATTTGATGCAGCTGATGGGTTCAGGGGTTGTTGTGGTGCCCACATCGGCGGTGAGGCGTCGCAGCAATGATACTGAGTTTCCGTTTCGGCCTGACTCTGATTTTTATTACCTGTCGGGTTTCCCGGAGCCAGAGGCTGTATTGGTATTGGCTCCCGGAAGAGCAGCGGGTGAATATTTGATTTTTTGCCGTGAGCGAGATCAGGAGCATGAGACCTGGCATGGTCGTAGGGAGGGTCTAGAGGGAGTATTAGAGCGCTTTAATGCAGACGATGCTTTTCCTATAGATGACATCGATCAAATTCTCCCTGGGATACTTGAAGGGCAAGAGAAAATTTACACGAATGTTGGGAGATACCCTGAATTTGACGCTCGAATTTTAGGTTGGTTGAATCGAATTAAGAAGTCTAGCCGTTCTGGTATTAGCGCTCCTTACGAATTAGTCGATTTGAGTCATATATTGCATGAGCAACGATTACTCAAACAGACGGAAGAAGTTCGAGTGATGAAAATTGCCGCAAAAGCAACTGCGGCTGGCCATACTAGAGCGATGCAAGTATGTGAGCCGGGAATGTGGGAGTATGAAGTGCGGGCTGAACTTGAATGCGAATTTCAAAAAGCTGGCTCGCAAATTCCCGCATACAGCTCTATTGTGGCTGGTGGTGACAATGCCTGTATCCTGCATTATGTTGACTGCAATCAACAGCTCAAAGATGGTGACCTGTTGTTAATTGATGCCGGTGCTGAAGTTGATTGTTATGCATGTGATGTAACAAGGACATTTCCAGTCAATGGTAAGTTTTCGCACGAGCAAAAAACTGTGTACGAAATAGTGCTCGCCGCTCAGCAAGCAGCGATCGATAAATCAATCTCTGGAAATCATTGGAATGAACCGCATGAGGCGGCAGTCAAAGTGCTCACTCAGGGGTTACTGGATATTGGCTTGCTAGATGGTGAGTTAAACGAGGTTATTGAAGCTGAGCTGTATAAGAGATTTTATATGCATCGAACAGGACATTGGTTAGGTATGGATGTGCATGATGTAGGAGACTACAAAGTTGAGGGTGAATGGCGTGCGTTCGAGCCAGGGATGACATTTACTGTAGAGCCTGGTTTATATATAGCGGCCGCACCAGATAT
>DNHK01000274.1 GCA_003485905.1 Gammaproteobacteria bacterium
ACCCCCACCTGCAGCAGGCGATGCAGGGCCAATGCAGAGAGGTACCGACCCATCCTTCAGTAGCTGGGAGCAGGTAGGAATGGATGTGGGTTCAGAGAATCTTAAAACAAAAGGCTTTTCTCTCAAGATTAATCATGAGTTTGAGTGGGCATCTTTTACGTCCATTACTGCACTGGATAACCTTGCGTTTAAGAATACAAACGACCTTGATGGTTCTCGATTAGGTCAAATGATTAATTTACAACAGGATGATCGTAATACCTTCCAGCAAGAATTTCGTTTGGTCTCGAATAGTGATGATAAGTTACGCTGGATTGCCGGGGTATATTATTTGGATCAAGATTCTGAATCTTATACCGGATTACGTAGTAATTTAATTGGCGGATGGGCAATTTTGCCTAACGTACAGCTTGACCACACCAGAGAAAATCTCGGTGTCTATGGCCAGATTGAATACGATTTAATTGACGATCTTACGTTAACTACGGGCCTCAGATGGTCAGATGAAACCATCAATGGTAACTATATGCCATCAAGGCCGAGAGTTGTGGGTATCTCTAATACCACGCTATTGCACGCAGATGAGGTCAACAGCTTAGTTTCAGCACAAAACCCAGGAACACCAGCTTTTGATGCTAATGGATTAGAAATTGCCCGCCAAGTATCTCAAGAATTAAGTAATGAAGACTTAGGATTTACCGTTAAGCTAGACTATAAATTTGGAGATACCTCTCTTGCGTATTTAAGCTTTTCACGCGGATTTAAGGGTAGCGCGCTGGATATCCGAGCTGCGTATGCGCTGGTTCCGGTTAGCAATGTTATCAGAGGGTTGGAGGAATCACGTCTAGAACCAGAGTCACTTGACGCTTGGGAGCTTGGCTACAAAACCTCATTTTTAGACAATCGCGTACAGCTAGATACATCAGTATTTAGATATGAATACCAGAATCTTCAACAGTTTATTACCCTAAGGGGAGTTCCAACACTAGAAAACGCACCCGAATCTAAGATTAACGGGTTTGATGCCAATATCAAATTTGCCAACGATTCTGGTTTCTATGCACAGGCTGGCGTGGCGTACCTAGATTCAGAAGTTTCTGAGGCGGGTGGAAGTAGTTTTATTCAAGGCGCACCTTTAGCGGGCGCACCCGAGTGGTCTTTCAGCGCTCTCGCATCGCAAGAATTTGTCGTTGGTAACGGTGTCCTGACTTTGATGGGAAACATTAGCTATACCGATCAGCAAGCATCAGAAACCTTAACCGCTGGCACGCAACCTGTTGTAGGCGCATTCACTGTTGATAGTTTCACATTGGTTGATGCAAACGCTACCTACCGTTTTGGAAGTGAAGAGCAATTTAGAGTTGGAATCTATGGTCACAACCTCACTGATGAGCATTACTGCAACGGTACCCGCGCTAGTGACAACGCTAACTTGGTATCACCGGGAAATAGAGGCCGCCATCACGCTAACGTGACTTGCATGGTCAACAATACATCAACACGAACGTATGGAGTTAGTTTTGGTATGGATTTCAACTAAAGAGAAACCCGGCATCTAAGAAAAGTGAGGCCATCACGGGCCTCACTTTTTAAACAACTACCACGATCTTACTAAGTACTGTGAAGGAGTAAATTTCAATGAAAAAGCTATTTGTAAGTTTCATGTGCGTTTTATTCGCAACTTTATCTGCCGGCGTCCATGCGAAGCGTTGGGATCCCGCAATTTTGGATCTTGAGCGTATAGAACTAGCACCTAATGTATATGCAGTGGTTGATACGCTAAGTGCAGAATGGTTGGAAGAAAATGCCTCTGCGGCCACATCAGGCGGTTTTATCGTTGGCGAAAAAGGAGTTTTGGTAGTTGAAAGCTTTGTGAATGCGCGCTTGGCAGCACAAATGATAGCGCTGATTAATGAGGTCACTAGAAAACCCATTCTGTACGTGGTGAACACAAGCTACCACGGTGACCATATGTACGGTAATTATCTATTTCCAAACGCGACCATAATTCAACACGAAGAAAGTAGAAAATACGCGGAGGAACATTGGGAAGATGATCTTAATTTCATGCTTAATATGTTTGGGCACCCGGATGGGCACGACGGAATGCAAGAGAACAGTCCGCGTACTGGAGACATTCTTATAACTGATGATACAGATTATATCCGTGTTGATTTAGGTGATAGGAATGTTGAAATCCGACAATTTGGATTTGGTCAAACTAAAGGGGACCTGCAGGTATGGTTACCCGATGAGAAGGTGTTTTGGACCGGTAACTCGCTTATTGGACCTGCACCATTGGTTCCATGGTTAACCGAAGGTGGTCACGCATTAAGTTTGGCAACTTTAAAGCGGTATAGGGATTTTCTACCTGAAGGTACAACCATAGTATCTGGCCATTCAGTGCCGTTTAAAATAGGCGATGAAAACGATGGCCTAGATTTTCACATAGCTTATCTTTCCGCGCTGGATGAATCAGTACGCACATCGGTCGAGAACGGATTAGGGCTAATGGATACGGTAGACGCTGCTGAAATGCCAGAGTTTAGTGCCTATGACCTGTTTAACTGGAATCATAAACAGATGAATGTTCCGTGCGCTTACAAGCACTATATGGCAATGGCCGGCAAAGAATTGACTGAAGAGGAACAAGCAGTGACTCAGCATTGTCACAATTAGTGCTATGTCACATGCAAGCAAATTTTTTCAATTATTAGAGGATTTATCATGAGCATTCGTAAAATAATCGCCTTGAGTGTTGGTCTATTCTGCCTGATTTCGGCTGGCGTCACATTGGCACAGAATGGTGGTGACTCGGCACACGGTGAAGAATTGTTTAAAACGTACGCCACTGCCTGCCACAATACTATGAAGGGCGCCACGCCTGACATGTACGGAGTCGTGCTACCTCTCCATGGGATTGTTGGAACCGAAGCGGCACAAACCAAAGGCTTTTTCTATTCGAAAGCCATGCGCGAATCTGAGATTGTATGGACTGAAGAGAATCTCGATAAATATTTGGAAGACCCGAAAAAAATGATCCCGGAGATACGCATGGAGTTTGTAGGCTTAGAAAACCAGCAAGATAGGCTGGACATAATCGCTTATATCTTGAGTACACAGAATGATGATGTTGAAGAAGAGACGAATTGACTAGCAGTGCGTTTTTTAATAATGAATTATTGAATGTTTAGGAGGAAAAAGTATGAGTAATATATATGCCAAGCTTGGTGCAGTTATCTATGTTATCTGGGGTGTTTTACACATAGTCGCGGCCAGGGCGGTTTACATGTTGGGACAATCCCTGGATCCTGGAATGATACAAGGGCGAATATTTCAAGACGCTTGGAACCTCTTATTCTTTGCTATCTTTGGAATTGTCGTTGGAATATGTTTTAACTGGAAAAATAGCCGATTAGGCTATTGGCTCAATCTCATCGTCGTCAGCGTCGGGGACATCGGCTACATTATATTTCTTATGGTCCCTGGGTATGTTGCCTTTATGCCAGGTGCTCTAGGACCAATTACATGGTTATTGGCGGCTCTACTCTCAACGATTGGAATACTAAGCGCTAATCAAAGTAAATAAGTCACGATACAAAAGGCAATGGTTTGTCTACATTGTCCTTATCGTGAGGATGCCTGGAATTCTACCTGAGACGAATACGATGAATAAAGGCTCGATAAATAGAACAACCCTATTTAGCGTCATTATTATGGCTGCCCTGACGGCGCTTAGTGCCTGCAACAATCAATCGGAAGAAAAATCTAAATCCATTAATAACGACAGTCGACCGAACGTGCTTTTTATCGTAGCCGACGATTTAGGATTCACTGATCTAAGCAGTTATGGAAGTGAAATTTTAACACCAAATATTGATGCTCTAGCCCACCAAGGTCTGCAATTCAGTCGATTTTATTCGGCTTCAATGTGTGCGCCAACACGCGCTATGTTGCTGACTGGAATGGATAATCATGTCACTGGTTTAGGTAATATGGCTGAACTTATGTCAGAGAATCAGCGTGGTAAACCTGGTTATGAGGGGTATCTCAAAAAAGAACTGGTGACCTTACCTGAGATTCTGTTAAATAGTGGCTACCATACTTATATGGTTGGTAAGTGGCACTTGGGTTATGAACATGACCAAAGCCCCAGAGCGCGAGGGTTTGAACGATCTCTAGCACTACTAAATGGCGGAGCCAGCCACTATGAAGATATGGGCGGAACTGATATTCATCGACCAAAATCAGCATACCGGGAAGATGGGGAACTAATTAGCGCCCTACCTCAGGGTTTTTATTCCAGCAAAGCTTACACCGACAAGTTAATCGAATACCTTGAAATTAATCGAGCAGACAGCACACCGTTTTTTGCCTATGCCGCGTACACTTCACCGCACTGGCCGCTGCACGCTCCTGATGATATACGTGACAAGTACGTCGGAACATACGATGAAGGTTATGATGTGGTGCGCGCCAAGCGATACCAGTCGGCAAAAAACGTAGGTTTGCTTCCTGAAAAAGGAACAATCCCAGCCCGCCCCAAATTTATACCATCTTGGAATTCTTTGTCCGAAGAGGAAAAACGGATCGCTGCACGTGAAATGGAAGTTTATGCCGCCATGGTTGCAGATCTCGACCGTAATATTGGTAGACTGATTACTTATCTTAAGCATAATGATCTATACAAAAATACATTAATTGTTTTTATGTCTGATAACGGCTCAGATGGATTCTCACTTACGTCTGCACCAGATGCGATTAAACAGTTCGCTGCACTTCATGACAATTCGTTGGATAACATTGGTAGACCCAACTCGTTTAGCTTTATAGGCCCAAAATGGGCACACGTTGGTGAAGCCCCTTTTCGTTTGTATAAAATGATTCCGACCGAAGGAGGTATTCGGGTGCCCGCGATCATCGTTTTGCCATCTGACCGTACCGGCAAAAAACAGAAAGTAAATATTAACAAAAGCGTAGTTAGCGTAATGGATTTATTACCAACAGTATTAGACCTAGTGGGCCTCGAATACTCTGGTGAAGCGCGATCGGCCTCCAACAACAATAGATCGACTATCAAGGCACCACAGGGTCGCTCACTACTACCCGTTCTGTCGGGTCAGAAAAACGCTGTTAGAAACGGGAACGACGTACTTGGTTCAGAGTTAATAGGTAGACGCGCAATCATTAAGGGCGACTGGAAAATAGTAGATTTACCAGAGCCACTAGGGTCTGGTCAGTGGGAGCTGTTTAATCTCGAAAATGATCCGGGTGAGCAAGTAGATCTTGCTGGAATGAACCCTGAGAAACTAGAAGAGATGACCGAAGAATGGAGGCTTTATGCGATAAGGAATGGCGTGGTTTTGCCACCACCTGGCCCACCCCAGGTTAACCCAATGCACACGCCAACTCGATAAAACCATCGGTGCTCTCCAACGCAATTGGTGTGAGCTTGACGCGCGCGACCGATTAAAGACTTCATGGGGAAAGAAAACCCCGACTGCTCGATTACCGGCTTCTACCGCAAGTTACCCAACACTATGACTGGTATTAATCTAATGAATTAGACCAATGACCGCAGTATAAAGCGGTCATTACAATAATTAATTCAGTTTATTCCAAAAATAGCGCCATTAGAATCTAGGATACCCATCGAGTCATTGCACATATCCTGATGACTAAAACCATCAAATTGTTTAGTTACATATTTTTCGAGAGACAGTTTACCCGTTTCATAATATTCCTGGAGTTTGAAAGTATGAATTCCATTTTTATTCGTTGATTTGTTAATAAATTTAACTGCTTTATTCAGTTTTTTTTCTAGAGATTTTATTTCAGGTAATGGATAAGTCGCATTTTCGAATATAGTTATATGATAATGAGCGCAAGACATTTTGGATGTGTATTCACGAATCGCTAGACCTTTAAGATATTCAGAATGATTTAAATATCGTTTTCGTCACTGCACCT
>DNHK01000199.1 GCA_003485905.1 Gammaproteobacteria bacterium
GATTGATAGAGACAGCTAATGATATTAGCCGTTCCGCATACAATCCAGAAGGATTGGAAACTGATGCGGTGCTAGATCGTGCAGAGCAAGCAATATTTGAAATTGCACGTCAGGAATCTCGCGGGTCAGAGGGCTTTCAGGGTATTGGCCCGTTACTTGCAGAATCACTGAATCGAGTAGAAGCATTATTTGAAAGTGGTGATTCGGTGACCGGGGTTCCAACCGGTTTCACCGATTTGGATGAAATGACGTGTGGTCTACAAGAAGCTGATCTGGTTATTGTTGCTGGTCGACCTTCAATGGGTAAAACGTCTTTCGCGATGAATTTGGTTGAACACATCGCGATTGACCAAAACAAACCGGTAGCGGTTTTCAGTATGGAAATGCCAGGGAATCAATTGGCAACTCGAATGCTGGCCTCATTAAGTAGGGTCGGCGCACAAAAGCTACGAACGGGCAAATTGAGTAATGAAGACTGGCCGCGCCTAACTAGTGTAGTGAATATGCTTTCGGGTAAACCTATTTTTATTGATGATACCCCTGCATTAACTGCGCTTGAGCTTCGCACACGGGCAAGACGATTAGCATCTGAACAAGAAAACGGTCTTGGCGCGATCATGATTGATTATCTTCAATTAATGCAAGGTGGTGATGGGAATTCAGATAACCGAGCCACCGAGATATCTGCTATCACTCGCGCACTTAAATCGTTGGCTAAGGAGCTAGAAGTTCCAATTATTGTTCTCTCGCAGCTGAATCGAAGTTTGGAACAACGCCCAAACAAGCGGCCTATCATGTCTGATTTACGTGAGTCGGGCGCGATCGAACAAGATGCAGATTTGATCATCTTTATTTACCGTGACGAAGTCTACAATGAAGATTCGGAAGCTAAAGGAACAGCTGAAATAATCGTAGGAAAGCAACGTAATGGACCTATTGGTACCACACGACTAACATTTTTGGGTGAGTACACGCGATTCGAAAATTACGCAGGAAGCGGTTTTTCTGACGGCTTTTAACTAGCAAGGGTACATAATAGTAAATACCGCTACCGAGAATGGCAGTGGTCCACACCGATCGTAAAATCTGTATTTTTTGAATATCACGGTAATACCGGTTATGGCAAAAGAAAAAACTGTATTTGTATGTAATGCCTGCGCCGGAGAGCATCCAAAATGGACTGGTCAATGTCAAAGTTGTGGCGAATGGAATACTCTACAAGAACAAATACAGGCGGCGACTGGTAAGGACGTATCCCGCTTTAGTGGTCTGGCACCACAACGCGAGATCACGAATCTTACTGATGTAAAAAGTGAAAATATATCCCGAATTGAGTGCGGGATATCTGAGCTTGATAGAGTTTTAGGTGGAGGCCTCGTCCCCGGTTCTGTCGTCTTGCTCGGCGGTGACCCGGGCATCGGAAAATCCACTTTGTTACTCCAGTGCGCATCAAATTTGGTCAGTATGTTGCCAACTTTATATGTTTCGGGTGAAGAAAGTCTGCAGCAAATTGCCATGCGTTCCGAGCGTATGGGTTTAAAAGACGCAGATCTTGGATTGTTGACGGACAACAATCTCGAACAATTATTGGCTACAGCTCAAAGTCATAAGCCAAAATTACTTATTGTTGATTCGATCCAAACTTTATATACGGATCAATTAACCTCTGCCCCTGGCAGCGTTGCGCAAGTTCGCGAAACGGCTGCTCGTCTGGTTCGGTTTGCCAAGCAAACTGATACTACTGTGATTTTAGTCGGGCATGTGACTAAAGACGGCAGCATTGCAGGCCCTAGGGTACTTGAGCATATGGTCGATACAGTCTTGTATTTTGAGGGTGAGCGCTCCAGTAGTTTTAGGTTGATTCGAGCCATTAAAAATCGATTTGGGGCAGTTAACGAGATTGGTGTATTTGCCATGACTGATACCGGCTTGCGCGAGGTGACGAATCCGTCGGCAATGTTTATCGACCGCCAGCAGCCTGATTTACCGGGTAGTATTATTTTGGTTGCTCGGGAGGGGACTCGCCCCTTGTTGGTCGAGGTTCAAGCATTGGTTGATCAATCGTCATTAGGTAACCCGCGGAGGGTGAGTGTTGGGCTCGATTCGTCTCGTTTAGCTATGCTGCTTGCAGTGCTAAATCGCCATGCAGGCGTTTCAATGTACGATCAAGATGTTTTTGTAAATGTTGTTGGTGGTGTGAAAGTTCACGAACCCGCAGCAGATTTGGCAGTTCTACTGGCCGTGATTTCCAGTTTTCGAGATCGTGCGATTCCAGCTAATCTGGCAGTGTTTGGAGAGTTGGGACTTACTGGGGAGGTTCGTCCAGTGCAGGGAGGATTAGAGCGAATTCGAGAAGCAGAGAAATTAGGTTTTAAACGAATAATTATTCCAGAAGCAAATAGGTCAGGTAGCAAAAATGCAAAAATTTCTGTTGAACCTGTATCTCATCTATCTCAAGTCTTAGAGAAGGTTTTCAATGACTAAAGCCGTTAGTTCAATGATGATTTATTACATAATGGTCAGGCCTAATCGTTAAAAACACATTTTTACGCCACTCTAAAACCACTTTTAGCTTTTAAGCTGCTGCGACATTAAACACTTACATAGGTAGG
>DNHK01000054.1 GCA_003485905.1 Gammaproteobacteria bacterium
ACGAACGCCAATAGTATCGCCTGGAAGCAATACGGGGTTCTTTGAGAAACAGGTCTCTTTCTTCTTCGGAATTCAATCGTTTGCCCATAATTAAGTACCTTTTTTGGTTTATGTAGGCAATTTTCGTGAAAACTCGTTAGCCAGTCCATGGAAATTATTAGCGCAAATCGTGTAATTAGTAAACTACGGCCACGTAACATCAGGAGCACAATGCGTGCAGGTTGAAAATTGCGGGGCTCACGGCCTAATCATTAGGCGTAATTATGAGATAACCCCCGCTTGCCATTTTCGCCGAATAATCTGTAGGTAAGACAATAGTTGTATCTTTAGCGACTAAAAGAGCCGGCCCGTCAATTCTTTCATTCTCACGCATGCAGTCCGGATCGAGCGTAGCTGCTTCTTGCCATGATTGGGTAACTGTATCAAAGAAACGTGTTTTTCCAACGGCACTTTCGCTGTCTTGAATAGAAGGACGAGGTCTTTTTGCTTCATCTACAAGACCTGTAGCCGTTAGTCTCCAGGTAACAAGTTCGACATCATTCTCTGGTTCAGCCACGCTATATCGTTCTCTATAAGTAGTATGGAAGTCCTCGCTAATAGTATTTAGATCGTCCTTGCTAACACTCGAGTTAGGGCAAGGAATATCTAGCTCCGTAACTTGAAGTGGATACCGAGCAGACGTGGACAGTTCATATCGACGTCGCGACTCGGAAACATTTAGAAGGTCGAGAAATTGCTCACCTTTAGATTTAAGATCAGAAAGTGCATCATTAACTTCCTTCTCGGCAAAGGCACGAATAGAAGTCGACATACTAGTAACATTAGACCACTTAAGGTCCGCGTTTACCGCGCCTAGAGCACATAACACAGAAGTTTCTCGAGGTACAATAATACGAGTAACTCCTAACTCCCGTGCAAGTTCTACAGCTGCAACACCTGTTGCTCCTCCACCCGTGACAAGAAATAGCTCGCGCGGATCGATGCCGCGTCGTACGGTCATTTCAAGAATCCCATTAATCATACGTTCATTAACAACACGAAGAATTCCGAGAGCCGCAGCCTCTAAGGTTAAACCTAATGGAACTGCGACATGTTCCGTAATTGCTTCAATAGCGGCATCTACTGAAAGCTTCATTCGTCCACCCAAAAAATGCTTTGGAACTAAGTAACCCAAAGCGACATAGGCATCTGTTACAGTCGGTAAAACACCACCTCGCTGGTAGCACGCCGGTCCAGGTTCAGAGCCAGCAGACTTGGGGCCTACTCTCAGTAATCTCCCGCTATCCACATGAGCGATACTTCCTCCGCCGGCGCCCATTGTGAGGATCTCTACAGCTGAGATCCCTGTCGGATGATCATTGATGCGGCCATCGCGTGTCATTGTTATTTGTCCGCCAATAACCGTACTTACATCGAAACTGGTACCACCCATATCAATTAATAATGCATCGTCAGCACCCTCTTCTTTTGCGAACTGGCGAGCAAGAGCAGGACCTGTCGATGGGCCAGAAAACAACATGTAGATCGGTCGTTGAAGTATTTCGCTAACCGGTTGGATACCGCCATCTGAAGAAACGACTAGCAATTTACCACTTAATTTTTTTGCTTTTAAAGCGGTTTCGAGCTCACCGAGGTACTCGGCTACTACTGGTTTCAGCATGACATTGAGCACTGTACAAGAGGTTCTTGTGTATTCGCGCAACACCGGTTGCACTTGCGACGATATACTTACTGCCGCCTCCGGCCAATGCGATTTTAGTAACTCCGACACACGTTGCTCATGTGTGTCATTTCGAATTGACCATAATAATGCCACCGCTACCGCTTCACACCCCAAATTTTTCAGAGCGTTCATACCATTAATAATACTTTCGTCATCAAGAGGGACGATAATTTCCCCGTCCGCATTAATACGTTCATCAAGTTCGATACAGTATCGTGGTGCTATCAAAGGCTCACGAGACGGTTGCGTGAAATCAAAGACATTATTTCGACGACCCTCGCCTCGCCACAAAGTATATTTTGTTCCTTGGGTGCAAAGTAAACCGGTTTTAGGAACCTTTCCTTCTATCACTGCATTTGTTGCAACCGTAGATCCATGAACAAAAACGTCCGTATCGCTTAATAGATTTTCCATAGTCATATTGATTGAATTTGCAGCGAGCTGGATACAGGAAATAATACCTTCCGACAATCTGTTCGGAGTAGTAGGTGATTTAAATCGCCCAATGAGCACATCATCTCGTGATATTGACAAATCTGTGAACGTGCCGCCTATGTCGGTTCCGATACGATACCCCATTATTTTTCACCTCGAAGCTTCTTAGTTTTCAATTCGTCTAATAGATACTTTCCATCAGCAACTATCAGACTAACTCCGTAAACTCGCTCGGCTGCTTCGCATGTAACAAAGCCGTCATGTACATCATTTATTACAGCATCGATGTCCCGTCTCATGGGATCGCCATTTCCGCCGCCCCCTCCGGTGTCCGCGACCCAGACCTGATCTGCTTGAATGTCGGTAACACCAGAATTTTTGAGCCCCATGATTTTTTCACCGGTCGATGCCTTTTCTACCCAATGATCGGCAACTGACCCAGCAGAACCCTCTCCAATACCGAACGCAGGACAAGTGTGACCAGACCCGCCATAATTAATATTCAAAACATGATGGCGCGGTTGTATCCGATGTCGCACACCGACCGCGCCACGGAAAGTTCCGACTCCTCCAGAGTCAGCTATCGCACAAACTTCTCTAACGTAGAACGGACGAGCCATCTCTACTTGTTCGATAGACTCATAACCCATATTTCCCATTATGCAAGCACCGAACATATGTGGCAGACCATCGTGATTGCTAGTAGCACCACCACCGCTAGCGGCAAGGTAAAAAGCGTGAACGTATCCTTCTCCTTGCTCACTGACCCCTGCTCCTACGAAGTTGGCGGCGTTGTATTCACCCATTCCAGCCATAGCGTGTTCCGGAAGGATTTCAGCCCATGCTTTAAGAACAAGGTTTGTTACTTCATCACAAAGTGCAATGGTCGCTAGCGATGTCCCAACTGGCCAACGGGGAATGCCAGCAACAGATCCTTCTCTCAATTTCACACTAATTCGTTTTAGAGCACCATCATTTGTCGGAATGTCGGGATCTAAAATCGGAAGCGTACCCTGCAGTGCTGAACAACGTGCGGTAGCATAAGTGAGGTTGTAGCCGAACTCCTTTTGATCAGGCATGTCTGTATAGTCAAATTCGATCAACCCTTCATCAGGTTTGATCGAAAGTTTAAGCTTTAGAGGGACGCCGTCAGGGAAAAAATCTTCGAAAACCTCACCAGTCATACTTACTTCAATACTGGTCTCTGGGAGCATTTTGATAGTTTCAATCATTTTACGCTCACCGTAGTTCAGAGCCTCTGAAAAACAACCTTTTACAGTATCGACACTAAACCGATCGCACAAATCTTTAATACGCTTCTCTGCAGTCCACAATGAACCCAGTTGAGCAAGAAAGTCACCATGCCAATGTTCAGGGTAACGAATGTTATATCCAAGAAACCGGATTAAATCCTTTATAGGCTCATGGTTTTTGCAAAGGCGCACTCCTGGAAAATGCATCGCCTCCTCGTAAATATCCTTCGCTCCAGCATCGGTGCTCCCTGGGATATGAGCTCCCATATCTAGCAAGTGACACTTATTGGCCGCCCACGCCACAAGAACACCATCATGAAAAATGGGAGCAAACATTGTCCAATCTCCAACGTGAGCGTTACCGGCATATGGAGCATTATTTACAAAAATGTCGCCTTCATGAATATCTTCCCCGAAGGCTCTAATTAAGAATCTAAGAGCAGGATCCATTGTACCGACATGTACAGGGAGGCAGTCATGCATAGAAAGTACTTCTGCACGCGGGCTCATCACAGTACAGGTGAAATCCTTAGCCCCGTATAGAATCGGATTACGCGCAGTCGTCAGAATAGTTTCAGTCATTTCGCTTAAGATACCTTCTAGTCGCGCGTACACGACCGAGAAAACAACTGGATCAATATCTTTGCAGCCACGATCTTCTGCGCCAGGAACGCCAGCAATTTCTTGATCACTTAACGGTTCAATCATTAAGTTAGGGTCGTATGGTGGTAGTAACATTTGATAACGCTCCTTGTAGGATTTAAGCGAAGAAAAATTTGCGCTATTTAGGCGCTGCTATCTTGGCAAGATCAAGCGTCTTAAAAATGACTCTTAATAGGAAATAAAGCAGATTAGGCTTACCGTTATACAAAGGGAATTTAGTCAATGGAACCTGATCTAAGATTGTTTCTGTATCATCGGCGCGCAAAATTCTCTTAGCGATTTTTGAACCCAAATAGAGTGCCATTGAGACGTTCCCGGTTGCACAATAATGAATGCCGTTATCGACACCTATATGAGGAAGACCATCAGCCGTTAGTGCGAGATTACCTTTCCAGCAATACGCAGCGCCGATATTTTCTAATTCTGGAAATAACTTTCTGTAATATCGCATTATCCGAGAAGCTTGGGTGCCCTCGCTGTCAGTGCGAAGATAATGAGACGCAAGCAGAAGGCGAGACTCTCTATCGCAGGGTCTGAAATTAGAAAACATTTGTTTAGTATCGACGACTCCACGTAAAGTAGGGAGCATCTTGCTCAGTAGCTTTGGATCGATCGGATCAGTAGCAACGACGTGCGCTAAAAATGGAAAAATTTTATTGCGCAGAGAGCCTGTGGCTACCCCAGAATACCCCTGTGTAGCGACCACGACTTGCTCGGCAATTATGTTACCTCTATTAGTCTTGATTTCAAACTTACCACCTCGTAGGCGCTCCATTGAGAGGCATTCGGTACCACCGCATATGGAAGCCTCTGTTAAGGATAGTCCCCGCAACAGACCGGCAGTAAGTTTCCCAGGGTTTATGTCTATAAGATCTGGAAGTACTTTAGCACCAAAGTACAATCGATCAGCGTTTGCGCCAATTTCTTTCCCTAAGTCTTTATGAGGGACCATGTATGCGTTGCTGGAGCCAAAAAACTTTTGAGATCTCTCTAAATGGTCTGCCATTTTTTCATATGCTGATCTGGTATGCGCGAGCACCAGTTTTCCACGTTTTCTTATTCCACACTCAATACGTTCATTTTCAATTAAATCCTCTACAAAATCGTGTGCGCGTTGTCCCTCAGTAATTAGCTCGTGTCGAGGGATCCCACAAATATCACCTTCCATTTCTCCACTTGTTGTCCCTTCTATACGCTCAACGACTAGTCCTAGGTTCCTAGAACAAGCCCCGTAACCAGGCCATTCTTTATCAATTAATGCAACTTTAATTCCAGCTCGAGCGAGCTCTAAAGCTGAGCTGATGCCCGAAAAACCACCCCCTATGACTGCAACGTCCACATGCTCCGGTAGCTCGCTATGGTCAACCACTACTGGGAGAGAATCTTCCCACCATAGTGACGTTGTCTTCATGTGATAATGCCGAATTTCATAATTATTGCAGTCCTATGCGGAAGCACTTTTTTTTTATATAATCACGGTTATAATAAAACGTTGTCATAGCTTAGTACAAGTAACAATTAAAAAAGCATGATTGCAATGGATGATAATAGATGCCAAAACTAGTAGATCACGAAAAACGACGGAACGAGATCGCACGAGCTACCTGGGTGGTCGTGCAAAGATTGGGGACAGAGCGCTTTCGGCTCCGAGATATTGCTGATGAAGTGGGATTCACAACGGGAGTACTTACACACTACTTTAATGATAAAGGTAGCTTAATCAGATATGCATTTAATCTGGCATACCAGAGTTTGTCCGATCAGATATTGCGCTCGAACAAACTTTCGAACTCTGGACTAGAGAGATTTAGAAATGCTCTTGTAGCTCTAGTCCCCGACAAAAAGAATCCGGAAAGTGCCGCTTTTGTTTCGATGTGTTTCGGGATCCGTAACCTTAGCGATCCAATGTTAACGGCGGACTATAAAAAGAAAAGAAGTCAATATAGTCGCTTGCTGAAATCCTATATTTGCGAAGCTTTAAACAATAAAGAGATTCGTATGTCACAAACAACCGATGATACTTTGAATTTGTCGTTTGCAGTTTTAGACGGCGTATGCATCGCTTCGTTATTGAACCCTTCTGGTTATTCGAGAACTCGAGGCATCAGAATTATTGAGACCATGATCGAGCAACTTACCTATGAAGATGACCGGGTCAGTATAGTTAATACAACTGCATCTTAATAGCGAAACAAAGGAGAAACTTAATGGGAGCATCTAATAATTTAATTCGGCTTGACCCGAATAAGCTGGCAGGATTGGAATTAGACAAATTTGCCCCCTACCCCGATGAAACGATATTGTCTGGTAAATCTGAACATGAGCGTTGGCAGTTTGATCATGACGAACTCTTCGTTGGAGCGTATCAAGCAAAACCTGCGAAGCTTGCGCTGGAGGGTTATCCATATGATGAATTTATGTACTTGTTGAGTGGGAAGATCGAAATTACCGATCAGGATGGAAATCTTGAGTCATTTTTACCAGGGCAAGCATTGGTTCTGAAAAAGGGCTTTACAGGAACTTTTGAGATGATCGGAGATGTAAGGAAAATAGCGATAGTAGCCGGAGAGAAATATAGTCCACCGACATAGTTCCATAAAGATAATGAAGGTTTACGACCGCAAAAATGATGCTGTTGAAAGAGCCTCTTTAGATCACAAGATGAGGCTGAAATAGCAGTTATATTGTACAGATATTGTACAGTTCATATTTATAGTAGATAAATGATTACTAATAGTAGGTATGAGTAGATAAAAGCTTTTTAAAAACATAGACTTATCAAAGACTTACTGGAGCGGG
>DNHK01000094.1 GCA_003485905.1 Gammaproteobacteria bacterium
ATCGCCACCTCCGGCAAATTCAGAAAATTAGCAATTGATTCCGCAAAAACAAACACCAGGCAGGCAAACCCTAATGCCGCAATCAAAGTCAATTTCCAGCAAGCCATCAATAATTTCGCCGCTTCCCGCGGGTCCTTGTAAAGGTCAGATTCTTCAAGAAACCCAAAAATTGATCGTTTAAACCCTAAGCAGCACAGAACGCCAATTGCCTCGATAAAGGATGTAGCAAAAACATACTCACCATAATGTTCGGCACCAAATAACATACCGGCCAAAAACAAAAATGGTATTCGAACGCTAAGACGGAATAAGAAACCACCATAATTAGCAGCAGCACCCACTGCGATATCTCTTTGATTTTTCTTATGATCTATAGACATTTCTATCCACTTGTCTATTACCCTTTGGTCCGCAGTGCAGAGGCGATTTATGCCCTTCAGTTTAGCTGATTTAGCTGACGAAAACGGGTTTTAAACTTACGGTAGTGGTAAAATTCTTATTCTAAAAATAACAGTCCTCTGTGCAACTGCCAATCCATCAGCGTAATAGAGCTAATTCAAATTACTTATGTTCTTTATTATCTAATTAGCGCCTTGATCGATTCATCTTTATTGCGCGTTCAATAACTCTAGATAATTCATTCAAAAGTAACTCTACAAGCAGCCCACCAGCCATGCGATCACAAGTAAAAGAGACCGATCACATTTCAGAACTGCAGATTATCGACGCCGTCGTCACTCGCGGTGATACTGCATTGTTCGACCCGATTAGCTTTCGTTGTTTAAGTGGCCAAATCATACATCTAGTAGGAGAAAATGGCGTAGGGAAAACAACCTTGATGCGTTCAATTTGTGGTTTTCGTTCAATTAGCTCAGGCCAGGTTCTTTGGAACGGAACAAGTATTTACGGTAACGACGGCTTCTACTTGAATAGCGCCTATTTAGGACACCGGGATGCACATTCTCCTCTGCAATCTGCCTGGGAAAGCCTCCACTTCTACCAAAGGCTCTACAATCCCGCTGCGGACCCGAAAGAAATTGATCCCTTACTTAATCAACTCGGCTTGCTGGCACAAGCTGACGTAGCAGTTGAGCATTTGTCATTTGGCCAAAAACGTAAACTTGCGATTGCCAGATTACTGCTATCGGAGCGCCAACTTTGGTTACTTGACGAACCGTTCTCTGGCGTTGATCGCGCAGGCCAGAAGTTAATCGAAAGTATTTGCCTGCAGCATATTCTGTCAAATGGCATGATGTTGATAACCAATCATGGCTCGTTAAAAAATACTGCCTTGCTGGACGGTATTACCGAGGTCGAGCTTCGATGAATAACTTTAGCTCTAGGTCTACGGCCTCTGCCACTAATGGCTCGGTTTTAAACACACTAATGCGTCTGTTCTTGCGAGATTGTAAGCATCACCTACGTAAGCAAAGTGATATTCTTAACCCGCTTTGTTTTTTTATAATTATTTGCAGCCTGTTTCCATTGGGACTTTCTGCCGAGCGCGAGTTGCTAAATACAATAGGCGGCGGAGTAATTTGGGTGTCCATTCTGCTTTCCTTGATGATGGGCTTAAATCAGTTATTTCGAGACGATTATGAAGCTGGTGTACTGGAGCAGTTCTTATTTACTAATACATCGCTAACACAAGTCGTCCTCGCTAAAATTGCTGCGTATTGGTGTGTGAGTGCGCTACCCATGATAATACTGTCTCCGATAGTTGGTACTGCTTATCATTTAACTAGCGATCAAATTCTGGTATTGGTGATGGGCTTGGCGCTCGGCAGCCCAACACTCGCACTACTAGGCTCGATCGGCTCTGCGCTTACGCTAAACCTAAAAAACGGAGGGGTGTTATTGGCGATACTAATATTACCGTTATTTGCCCCCGTTTTAATTTTCGGCGCAGGGATGGTAAACGCGGTACATATTGGGCTGCCCGTTAATGCTCAATTATCCATCCTCGGAGCACTATTATTTGGTTCATTGAGTCTGGCGCCATTTGCAACAAGCTTTGCGCTGAAAAATAGCTTGGATTATTAAGTTACATACGGAATTACAACATATTGCCTATTACCGCTGAATATCAAAAATAATAAAAACTTATGAATGTGTTTCTAAAATTCTATCATCGGCTAGGATCTCCCAGAGAGTTCTATAAAATTAGCGGAACTCTTATCCCATGGTTCGGGTCAATCAGTCTGATCTTAATTTTACTCGGTAGCTACCTAGGTTTAGTGGTTGCGCCGGCAGACTATCAGCAGGGAGAAAGCTACCGAATTATATACGTGCACGTGCCTTCAGCCTGGCTATCCATGTTTATTTACGCTGTGCTAGCAGTGTCGGCGATGATCGGCTTAATCTGGCGTATGAAAATGGCTTTCGTCGTCATGATCTGCTCTGCCGCACCCGGTGCATGGTTCACTCTATTGGCACTTATCACCGGTTCTTTATGGGGCAAACCTATGTGGGGAACCTGGTGGGAATGGGATGCCCGACTTACTTCAGAGTTACTCTTACTATTTCTCTATATCGGTATAATTGCCCTATATAATTCTTTTGATGAAAGGCATCTGGCAGAAAAATCAGCAGCTATCTTAGCTGTTGTTGGAGTCGTCAACCTACCAATCATTCATTACTCTGTAGAGTGGTGGAACACCTTACACCAAGGTTCCACGGTAATTCGCAGTGATGGCCCGTCTATGGATGTTAGAATGCTGTGGCCATTATTAATAATGGCGGTCGGCTTTAATTTTTATTATGGCTTGGTTCTATTATTGCGTGCGCGTAATCAAGTAGTTATACAAGAATTCCGAAACAGCTGGGTTAGAGAACTGCTAGTCAATAAAGGTGAGAGATCATGAATGTTAGCGAATTCTTTGCAATGGGTGGGTACGCCGAATACGTATGGTCATCATGGCTATTAACATTACTGGTCCTCGCATGGAATGTGCTTGCACCACAGCGTAAACATCAAAAACTACTTGAGCAGTTGGAAGTTCAGACGAAGCGTGAACAGTTAAAAAATAGTACTCATAAAACATGACACCCAAACAAAAAAGCCGCATGCGCGTCGTTTTACTGGTGCTCGCTGGTCTCTGTATAACGTCGTTACTAGCCTTAAACGCCTTTCGAAGCAATTTGATGTACTTCCTTACTCCTGCTGAAGTGGTGGCTGGTGATTACCCAGAGCAAGGAATGTATCGGCTCGGAGGGATGGTTGTTGAGGGCAGTGTTCGTCGACTTGAAAATGGAATCACGGTTGAATTTGATCTCACAGACTATGAACAAACAGTCACTGTTAGATACACCGGCATTCTCCCTGACTTGTTTAGAGAAGGACAAGGTATCGTTGCACACGGTAAACTGGAAAACCAATTATTCACAGCAGAGGAAGTTTTGGCGAAACACGATGAGAGTTATATGGCTCCAGAAGTCGCTGAAGCAATGAAAAATGTCGATATGAGTGGAGCCATACCCTCAAGCGCGAGCAAATCAAGTTCCGGGGCTGCACTGTGATTCCTGAGCTAGGGCATTTAGCACTTATCATGGCGCTTATTGTCGCAATGATTATGAGCGTAGTGCCATTAGTGGGCGCTCACAAACGATATATAAATTGGATGAACATGGCACGACCGGCAGCACTTATACAGATGTTGTTTGTTGGCTTAGCTTACGCATGTCTAACATCTTCTTTTATAACCTATGACTTTTCAGTTGCCTATGTCGCGCAGAATTCTAACTCCTCGTTACCGCTAATGTACCGGATATCAGGAGTTTGGGGTGGCCATGAGGGCTCATTGTTGCTCTGGGCGTTAGTCCTTACCTTATGGACCGCAGCCGTCGCTGTTTTCAGTCGGGATATGCCACTTACCATGATTTCCAGAGTATTAGGTGTAATGGGGTTAATCAATATCGGGTTTTTGGCCTTCATGCTTTTTACCTCAAACCCGTTTGAAAGAGTTATACCCGCCCTATTGGAAGGCCGCGATCTTAATCCAGTACTCCAAGATCCCGGACTTATTATCCATCCACCCATGCTGTATATGGGCTACGTAGGATTTAGCGTAGCCTTCGCGTTTGCAATTGCAGCGATGCTTGAAGGACGTTTAGATTCTGCTTGGGCCAAATGGTCACGTCCATGGACGACTATTGCGTGGGTTTTTCTGACCGCAGGTATTACCTTGGGCAGTTGGTGGGCATATTACGAACTTGGCTGGGGCGGCTGGTGGTTTTGGGACCCGGTCGAAAATGCATCCTTTATGCCATGGCTAGTGGGAACTGCCCTGATTCACTCTTTAGCAGTTGCAGAAAAACGATCAGCGTTTAAGGCCTGGACCGTATTACTAGCAATCACTGCTTTTTCACTGAGTCTACTTGGTACGTTTCTAGTTCGTTCTGGAGTCCTTACCTCGGTTCATGCGTTCGCAACTGACCCAGCCCGCGGCCTATTTATATTGGTGTTCCTTTTGATCGTGGTTGGTGGATCGTTACTTCTATACGCTATCCGTGCTTCACAGGTAAAAGCGCAAATAAGTTTTGAGTGGTTCTCTCGCGAATCGCTACTACTAGTCAATAATATATTGCTGGTAGTTGCTGCCGCTATGGTATTGCTTGGCACCCTATTTCCGTTACTAATGGACGCAATTGGTGCTGGAAAGTATTCAGTTGGCCCACCCTACTTCAATGCCATGTTCGTACCCCTAACCCTACCACTGGCGATGCTGGTTGGAATTGGCGCTGTTTCTAAATGGAAGAAGGACGATCCCTCCCGCTTTAAACTCCTAGCCATTAGATTTTCGATAGCCTCACTTTTGCTCAGCGCAATTTGTACCGCGATGTTGGCCAATGGGTTTCATTATGTTGCGGCTGCCGTATTAGCAATCGCATGGTGGGTCGTTTGCTGGTCGCTATGGGCCGTATGGGATCGCTTGCGATATAAACAAAACAAACTTCGTTCGATACTCAGTATTCCCGCGTCCTTCTGGGGCATGCTTTTAGCACATGTAGGTATCGCAGTGTTTATTGTTGGAGTTAACCATATTAGTGCTTACAGCATTGAAAAAGACGTGCGTATGGCGCCTGGAGAATCTGTAGAGCTTGCAGCGTACGACATTACATTTATCGGGTCACAATCAATAAACGGCCCTAATTACAGTGGAAGTCGAGGAGAATTCTTGGTGCTCCGTGATGGCGAAGAACTTTTTAGCCTAGAACCAGAGAAACGTTTCTATCCCGCGACCCAAAGCCCTATGACAGAGGCCGCCATTAATGGTTCGCTGCCGAGAGATATCTATATTTCACTAGGTGACGAGCTCGATAGTGGCGCATGGACCGCAAGGTTATATTATAAATCCTTCGCCGAATGTATTTGGTTAGGGGGATTCATGATGGCCTTCGGAGGTCTAATAACGATGTTTGATAGACGGTATAGACGACGCCGCAGCAAAACCACAGAAATGATCGAAAGCTCGGGCGCACGGGCTTAACATTATTATTTAAGAAGAGCTTAGAATGACTCAAGAATCATTTATACAAAAACCTCTCTTTTGGATTCCACTTACGCTATTCATTGGTTTGTGCATCTTACTAGCCGTCGGCTTAACCCTAAACCCTAGAGAAGTACCATCTCCATTAATTGGGAAACCAGCCCCGAAATTTGCTTTACCAATTTTAGGCAACTCGGAGCAAGTTTTTTCTACTACCGACAACCTGGGGAAGCCATGGGTGCTGAATGTTTGGGCATCATGGTGCATAGCATGTCGTCACGAGCATCCAATTTTGAACGAATATGCACGTAATAACGAAACATTTATCGTAGGGCTTAATTACAAAGATCCCCCCGCTAACGGTCAAGCCTGGCTAGATCAATTTGGCGACCCGTACACACTTTCAGTTATTGATTTCGATGGCCGAACCGGAATTGATTGGGGCGTATATGGCGTGCCGGAAACCTTTGTCGTGGATGCGAGTGGAATTATTCGCTACAAACATATAGGTCCGATAACCGTTAGTTCATTGCAAAACGAAATCGTACCGCTATTGCGAGAGTTGAGTCTTGAAATGTAAGCCCCGTAAGGGTGTGTTTCGATTTACTTAATGCTCCATGCTGCATTGTTCTCAATCGAAATCATTAGACAGTAAAAATCCACATCGGACCACACCAAAACCAGTAAAACGTAAATGCTATTAAAATTGCACAAAGCATCACTAAAAATATTGGCCATAGTGATGGCCTTGCTAATGTCTATTCATGGCTCTGTTTTTGCAGAAATTGAGCTTCGTGAATTCCCCAATGAGGAAGTCAGAGAGAACTATCTACAGTTAATCGATGAACTCCGCTGCTTGGTGTGTCAAAACCAAAATTTGGCTGCATCGGATGCAGAATTGGCCAACGACCTTCGTGACGAAACTTTCGAAATGCTGTTGAATGGGCAGAGTGTCGCCGATGTTAAAGCGTTCATGGTCGCTCGCTACGGTGAGTTTGTACTATACAAACCGCCATTTTCTCCAGCTACATGGTTAATTTGGATAGGCCCTTTTGTGTTATTAGCGGCGGGACTCGTCATCGCTGTTTTTATTACGCGAAGATCCTCCAACACAAAAATACGAGAAATTAGTCAGACGGATTCGCTGCGAATTGACGAACTGCTTGGCAAATGAATCACACGACTTCCCCTCTATTTTGATTTAAATTTAACAAACTTTCTATGATCACATTTATTATTGTTGGCTGCGTGATGGTACTCGTATCCCTGTTAGCACTGGTACTCCCTCTGAGCGCTAATAGTACATCAGCACCCGTGAATAGTGAGGCGCACAACATAGAAATTGCACGCGAAAAACTGGCTGACTTTGAACTGCAAAAAAGCACCGGGTCAATCTCTGATGCTCAATACACAAAACTATCAGAAGAAGCAAAACGGGTGCTCATGCATGAGGCAGATCTGGGTAATGCTCCGCAACTAATACACGGGAACCCCCTTTTGATCAGTGTCGCAATTGCTGCTTTGGTTCCTATACTTGCGCTAACTCTCTATTTGTCACTAGGATCACCAGAAGGTTTACAGCTTGCAGCCAGCGCTCCGCAACAAACTGCACAGTCTGATCAGAGTATAGACAACCTCCTTCAAGATCTGGAGGACAAAATGATTAACAATCCCGATGACGCTGAAGGCTGGGCCTTGCTTGGAAGATCCTATATGTCGATGCAACGATTTCCACAAGCGCATAAAGCCTATAGTAACCTTCGACGGATACTTGGGGATCAACCATCGGTTCTACTGCAATTAGCGGACGCAGAAGTAATGTTAAATGGTGGCGCATTTACTGAAAACACCAAACAATACGTATCACTTGCCTACGCTGCCGAACCTGACAATGTGCAAGCAGTATGGATGTCGGCAATGTTAGATACTCAGGAGGGAGATCTCGCTGGCGCTATTAATAAATGGGAAAAGCTAGATGCGCTTTTAGTCGGACAGCCCGAACAACAATCACGAATTAGAAACCTACTCAGCCAAGCTCGTTCGACGTTACCCGAATCAGGGTCGCCCGATCTGACACCGACAGCCAGACAGACAGAATCTGTCGCGGAACAAAATCTAGTGTCTGTCACTATCGAAGTGGGACTTTCAAAAGATTTACCTGCTCCAATACAGGACGATATGCTGGTTTATGTTTATGCCCGAGCAGCTAGTGGGCCGCCTATGCCTTTGGCAGTCAAACAGCTTCGAGTCGGGGACCTTCCTAGCACAGTCATCCTGACTGAAAATGACGCCATGATTGATGGTATGACCCTGGCGCGATTTCCGCAGATCGTAATAGGAGCCAGGGTGTCAATCACGGGGGAACCAACTGCACAGCCTGGCGATATTCAAAGTGTCACGTCGGAACTAACTTTACCTCTTGAAAACCCTATAGAACTGGAAATTAAGGATTTAGTTAACTAGGTTTAGTTGTATCTGCAATGCAAACTTGCAGGGCACAATTGCAACTACTACGCAGCACTCTTTCGATTATCCATAAGTTGAATTACCGCTGGAAAGAAAGTTAACGAAGCAACAAGACAGCAAAGCAATCCTATACACGCCACCAGCCCCAAAGACACCAATCCATTATTGCCAGCAGAAAGCATACCGGCAAAACCAAACATAGTCGTCATCGTACTCAATACTGCTGCCATACCAGTTGTTCGAATTGCTTTCAAAATCCCGTTACGCCCTTCCTCATCATAACGGTGATAAATGTGAATTGCATTGTCTATGCCAATACCTAAAACAGTAGGTAAAACTACCATATTAAAAATATTGAGCTTAATTTCCCAAAACCCCATGAGCCCAAACATTACAATCATTCCCACAATGATTGGTGATAAAGCCAGGGCGGCCTTAGACGGACGACGATACACAAGTAGCAACATAATAAATAGGCTTACCAGGACAGCACCTATCGACGTAGCGGCCTCCGACTTCATTAAGTTCAACATATCGACAAAGATCATTGCCTCGGTTGCTGGATAAAATGTTTTGCCGTTCGCTTTAATTTCGCGAATATCGTCGACAAATTCTTGCGCATCCGCAAGCTTTGCAACACTCTTCGTATTATAGATATACACCAAATAACCACCCGAATCAGAAACTCCGGTGTAAACTAATTTAAGAGCTTCCGGAAGCTCTTCAGGTGTCAACTCGCCGATACCGGTGTAGGCCAAAAACTCTTGCAAACTCTCTATTTGCTGCTGATCTTCTTCGTTAAAATCTTCAAGTAATCGAACTGCCTCTTCGATCTGTTTCTCTATTAGCGTGATTTCAGCCAGCCGAGCTTCTTGCTCAGCCTTGTCTGGCACCAAATCATATATCGACTTCACTGCTTCAATACTCGAAACATCTACACTCTGTTGTCGAATACTTTCCACCGCTTCCACCACCGCAGCCACATCCTCTAGTGACTCAATAAAGACTACTGCGCGATCTGTTCGCAACGGAAATACTTTATTAATATCATCTTTTACCGGCTGCAACTGCGGAATCTCCGCACGCAGCTTACTAAAATCATCTTCAAAACGTACCTTAGAAATTCCTGAACTAGCAACTAAGCACACGACGAGTGTCCCAATCACCCATAGAGCCGGTTTTGCCATTGGCTTGTTTATTTCTCTATTTGCTACTAAACCGGTTGCTAGCTCCTTGCTTTGACCTCCTTTATTTTTCTTTGGTTTATATAACTTAATTTTCTCGGCCAACAGCATTAGTGAGGGAAAAACCAAGTACATAGAAATCAACGACAACAAGACACCTGTTCCAGCGATAAAACCAAATTCAAAAAACGCTTTAAAGTCAGATACCATCAACGCATAAAATGCGATAACCGTTGTGATGGCAGCCATTACCGAGGCACGCCCAGTTTTATCACACACCATCAACAAAGCTTGTTGTTGGCTATCACCATTTCTACGGGTTTCCTCATACCTGGACAAGTTGTGGATCCCAAAATCGATTCCCAATCCAAATAGGATGATCACGAGAAAAATTGTAATCAAATTTAAACTACCCAATACCACTTGGACGATGCCGAAGGTCCATAAAAACGCGACAATCAATGGAACTCCTATGTAAACCAACGCCAGTACGCGCCTGTAAAACAACAACATCGCCATAAAGATCGCGCCTATCGACCAAAATGCGCTGTTTTTCAGATCAGTGATGACGGCATCAAATTCCTCAACACGGTTTCGCACCCGGCCGCCAATCTTGACAGTCATTCCCGGGTGATATTCAGACAAATCAAACGACGCCACTCTAGCTTCAACCTCATCAAGCAAACGTCTACTTTGACCCATCCCGGTGGTGGAACCACTCGGTAAAATATTTAGGATCGCGAGCTCACCGGATTCGTCCGTGAATAATTTACGTGCGCTGTCTGAATCATCGGATTCCGATTCATCGGCCCCGTATTTTTCCTGAATATCACTAAAGTCTATTGATGGGGGCGCATCCCGCCCCGCACCACGAATTCGAATTTGGACATCTGTATCGTTAATTTTAAAATCGAGATTTTCTTTCTCATATTCGATTCGATCTCCGAACCGAACTCTTACTTCCCTCAAATCCTCAACATCAACATATAGTAATTGGTGCTCCTGGAATATCTCGATGTCTTCCGCATACTCCGCGCTACTTACCCAATCCCACTCAAGTATCGCTTCTCGAAGATCTTCCAGCAGTCGAATATTACCGTCTGGATCAGGTGAATTAGCCACCACCATAATTGAACTATAGCCACCAGTTTTTTCAACTACCTTTTCAAGGTTTTCAACACTAGCAACACCATCGGGCATTAGCGACGTAATATCTGTATCCAACCGCATGTTCTTAGCGCGATCAAAACCTACATAAGCAAGTGCAAACGCGAGCAGTAAGATAATTAGATAACTACGCTGAATAAATCTAACTAAAAATCGAACAAATGCCGGTGCCTTCGACAAATCGCTATTCGCATGATCATTGTTTTGTTCGCTTATATTCATATCAGTCTAGTTCAACGTCATGAGGTCCGCTAAACCCTTTCCTGTCACTTTCGTGCTAATCCCGTTAGATATATACGTAAAGTCATACGAAATTCGATATCGAGTATTTACAGGAGTTTTAAACATTCGCACAAAAAATCGCTCAAATGGCTTCAATTCATCAACAACATCAAATTTTTGAACCTGAGTAGTTAAGCTAATTGTGCCATTCAATTCGCCGGCACCGACTGCAGTAATGGGTATATTCATACAGCACTCGGCACGCTTATCTTCCAATAACGATGCTTCAATCTCGAAAGACAAATCATCAACTACCGATGCCTCATGATCTAAAAGCCGAATATTGGCCCTGGTTTTTCCATTCTTCAACTGGCGAATATCAACTACCGGGCTAATATCGTGATCAGAAGAACTTCCTGTCGCAAAGGCTCGCAACCAGGCACTCGCAGCTTCTCCCATCGCGCTACTTGTGACGTGCCTTAATCCATGCCCAACACCTTTGCCCAATGCTTGATATTCTTCGGCCACCCCAGTGTTTTCATCCTTGATCCGATATTGACCGGACACTGCCATCTTCGGTGCAAAAACATTTACGTATTGATAACCTCTCTTTGTGCCGGACCATACGATACCCAGGTCCATTGGAGCGGCAATCGATTTTGCAACCAAGTCAATATCCCCTGATGGGTGAGAAAATTGAAAATGAAATGTGTCGTTATCTTTCCAGAAATGGTGTTGCGCAATTTGATAATCAAACTCACCTTCATGTTTAAACCAATCAGAACGCCCGCGACCGTTCTTAAGCGTTATCTCTCGACCTACCGGGTCAGTCAACTTTATTAACACCAACATACGGTGTTTGCCCGACCCAAAATTGCTGACTGCAATTTGTGCGCTGATGATTGTCCCATCATCGAAGTCGAACATAAAATCCCAACCTTCCGAATAAGTACTTCCATTTAAGTACGCCGGTGCATACACGGGAGCAATGCTATCGCCTTGATCCCACATGACACCCTTACCTGTACTTATCGAATGATTTAAACCGGCTTCAATCGCTACCACAGGCCCAATTTGATTTGAACCCGGTGCAGGCGCTTCTGTAGAATTTTCCGATGTTGAGACGATATCCGTACCCGTCGCTGCCAACGATACCGACGGGAGCATTAGCAAACTCAACGCCAGACTAAGAAATTTGACTTGGTTCATAAACATACCGCGCTCAAGGTAGACAGATACTCGATTGAGATCTTTGCAGCCCGCTTTGTGAGCCGAGCTCCCAATACGTGCGCTAACTCACCCTTACTCAACTATTATTTATAAGACCGAATTCCCTGCCAACACTTGCAAATATATCAAGTGCTTTATCAAGGTGCTCCGGCCTATGGCTTGCCATCACACTAGTTCTTATTAATGCTGCATCCTTAGCGACACCTGGATGAATGACGGGAGTCACAAACAAGCCTCCATCAAACAATTTTCGCCAAAACTGTAGTGCCTGCATGTCGTCCCCTACAAATACAGGTACTACGGTTGACTCGGTGTTAAGGGTATCAAAACCCAAATCAATTAATCCATTTCTAAGGTAATCAGCATTTGCCCAGAGCCTTTCGCGGCGTTCAGGTTCGTTCTCAATAATATCAAGCGCTGCCAGCGCAGACGCTGTATTCGCCGCAGGTAAACTGGCTGAGAATATCAATGGTCGGGCATGATGTTTTAGATAGTCCATGGTGTCAGCATCACCAGCCAAACATCCTCCTATTGTCGCCATTGATTTACTGTAGGTACCCATTATGATGTCTACCTTATCTTCCACCCCAAAGTGTTGTGCGGTACCAGCGCCATTCTTACCCAAGACCCCAATACCATGCGCATCATCAACCATGACGGCCGCACCAAATTCATCTGCCAGCCGAGTGATCTCTGGTAACGGCGCTAGATCGCCTTCCATGCTAAAAACCCCGTCGACAACGATCAACATCGGTCGGCCTTGATTTTCTGTCAGCAACCGATGTAAATCTTCCATGTCGTTATGATTATACTTGCGTGTTTGTCCATAGGACAAACGACAACCATCATAGATACAAGCATGATTTGAGCGATCAATGATAACTACATCACCCTTACTAACTAAACCAGCAATCCCACCCAAATTAGCCTGAAATCCAGTAGGAAAAACAATCGCTGCTTGCTTGGAGAAAAATTTCGCTAATCGAGCTTCAAGTTCTTCATGTAAGGCTAAGGTGCCATTTAAAAATCGTGAACCCGCACACCCAGTTCCATACTCGCGCGTTGCTTTAATCGCCGCTTCGACAACTTTAGGGTGACTTGTTAAACCCAGATAATTATTCGAGCTGAGCATAACCATGTCACGGCCATCGCATCGAACCTCTGGTTCTTGGGCAGATTCCAAAGCCTTAAAATAGGGATATATATCCGCCGCGCGCAATTCTTCCACACGCTGATAATCACCTACTCGATCAAAAATTGATGGTCGCGGTCGCATAGGCTTAATACCCGAATCACTCTCGGTGGATTCAACCAAGTTCTTAGTTAAACCGCTTGCCAAATTATTATTTTTCATAACCAATTATTTCGCTGATACCAAGATACCAGCTCATTTATGGCGGTTGGCAGCGGATGCAATGTTTCATGCCGCAGCTCGTTCGTCGCCTTGCTAACATCAAGCGACCAATCTGGTTGTAAGAATTCGTCAATCCGCGTGCTATTTATTAACACTGTCCGATTGCTAAATCGGCTGACTAACTGGCCCATCCTACCTGCCAACTTTAATATTTTCTGACCGAATCGTACGCGTCTTGGTTCAACTTTCATTGCTAGCGCCGCTAGGCGTTCAAATTCACTCCAGCAATACGGCTGTTGATCAGCAACGAAGAAAGTACTGCCATTACGTACCTCTGCAACTGCTGAGCGAGCCATCAATTTCACCAAATCATTTACATGACAAAGACTTATAATTCGATCTACGGACCCCAATTGTATCAGGTATTTATACTTTAACAGTTTAAATATAGGCAAAAACTCCCGATCACCAGGACCATAAACCGCGCTAGGCCTTAAGATAATATAAGGTAAATGCGTCGATTTGCTGAACAGAAACTCTTCGGCTTCAAGTTTCGAACGGCCATATGCTGTTATCGGATTAGAAACATCAGTTTCACGCCGCGGTTGACCTGCACTTGGCCCAGCTGCCGCCTGACTAGATACAAATACAAAACGCTTGATTGGTGGTTTAACTGCAAGCACTGCATTGACCACATTCCGCGTGCCCATAACATTGTGTAAGTAATATTCTGCTTCACTTGGTGCCCCCGTTACCCCTGCCACGTGGAACACATAATCTACCCCAGCAACGCCTTCACGTAGGGCGTCCAGATTATGTAAATCGCCTACAACCCCACTCACTCCATTCAGACTATTAAACTCGGTAGGTAGCGATTGCCTAATCAAGCAGCGAACTTCATACCCCTCCGAAACCAACTCTGGCACAAGATGCTTGCCAACAAAGCCACTGGCACCGGTTACAAATGCCAGTTTCGAGCCACCCTGTCGATTATGTGACGCCGAATTCACATCTGCCTGAGACTCAACGCGCATCTCAGCCATTAATCAGCGGCCCCACTTGCCAACAAGTCGCTTGCGGCAGTTTGATAGGCTTTCCGTCTCAACAACATCTCAAACCGACCACCGCCTAATTGTTCCCAAAGCACCACACAGCGTATCCCTGCTAATAACATTGTTCTAATCTTGTTGCTTACGGCTTCTTGCTCAAGAAAACGTTGCTCTCCTTGCACGTAAACTCTCGGTTTTAAAGGACTAACGGCTTCTAGGTAAAGCTCAGCACAGCTGGCAAAGAGCTCTTCGTCATCGAGAGTTTTAATCCAGTCTAATCGATCAATTACTTTCTGCTGGGCAATTGAGTTTGAGAACAAAGACTTCTTAAGTGATATCAAAGTATTCATATATCGATACACGTCTATGGCCTTTCCATCAGTGGCTTGCCCAATCCCACCCGCCATCAAACCTAACCCCCTGCCTAGCCCGGACCGGCTGCCAAACACCGA
>DNHK01000404.1 GCA_003485905.1 Gammaproteobacteria bacterium
CATCGAGTATTGAATACGGAACCGACACAACCCGAGCCATCATGGGTATTGCCTTCAACGGCGATGCGGTGAGATATCCGGATATTCGTTTTATCTGGTCACATGCTGGAGGCAGTGTGCCGTTTCTGGCGGGTCGCATTGATCGGGCCGGAAATAGAGCAAAAGAGGCACTACCAAATGGCTTCTCGGCAGAACTAAAAAAATTCTACTATGACGTAGCTGGTGCTACCAACCGAGGTGCATTGGTGTCACTGCTAGAATTGGTGGAGACCTCACAAATTGTATTTGGAACAGATTTCCCCCCCGGCGGCACCAGCTCTACGATTGCCAGAGACCTTGCTGATACTGGCCTGTTTAGCGAAAGTGACCTGCGTGCGATTGACCGTGATAATGCGGTCAGATTATTTCCTCGATTTGCATAGCGGCCCTCTCGGGCTAAAGCCTAGCTGTTGATTATTCCATCAACTATATAATCAACAGCTACATAGCAATCTTTGCTTCTTTATTTTAAGTGACGTGCGAAATAGGAGACCGCATAGTCGATAGCTTCGGTTTGAATTGGGTCGGAGACGTATTCGCCTTCAGCGTTTCGCTCAATAAAAAAGAAGCCGTGATGTTCGTGATCATATTCCTTCCATTCAACATCTTTGCCTGCTTCTTCAAGTAGTTCGTAATTTAATCGGAACGTCGCTTGGTTGTGATCGCGCGCTCGGCTGACGATGAGGATCGGCATATCTACAGCATTTGCCCGCGACATTGCTAACGGCTTATCAATTAAAGTTCGTGCCTTAGCTAAAGCGGCCGTCTTCATTTCGGTAGTATTAACCTCCATGGTTTCAGTATCCGGTTCAGTCGAAGGCTCAGCCGATTCATCCGGCCCTTGTGCAATATAGTCCATTGAGGCGGGTTCGGTTGCGATGCCAGCCTTTAGCCCCTTATATTCAGATGCGATCTTCATCAACATTTCACCACCATGGCTGACACTAGCCCAGCCAACGCGTTCCGCATCAACTTTGGGTAGTGCTCTAACGTATTCGACAATTTCGATAGCATCTTCATACTCGAGAGGACTGCGATTATAACGTTGTCGCCCCTGGAATTCTCGAACGTTCAGCTCGCTACCGTAGGGTGTATCCACTTCTGCACGATAGCGCATCCAAACTACTGCATAGCCCTCGTCCAAAAATCGTTCGAGTGTCCCACTACCATAGTTAGTCCACTCGCGTAGCCAACGCATACCAAAGCCGCCGTTCATATGTGCGAACACGATCGTGGGGAACGGTCCTTCGCCTTTAGGGGTACGGATGCCGATAGGTGCATAAACCCCGTCAAGTAACTCAACAAATCGGTACTCAGTTGGGATGTCCGACCCCATAACAGATTCAGTGATAATAGGTTCGTCACCGGTAACTTCTTCAGGGACCATTAACCACATCGGGTCGATACTTTTGTTTTCGACAGACTCTTGCGCTACGCCAGATGTAGTCATAGCGATGTATAAGAGAATGAAGCTTGAAATCTTACGCACGTTGATACTCCCAATTTCATGTTGTTACTCCACATTATAAGAACCCGTAAGTATAAAACACAGCTTATCTGATAGAAACAAGCATTCCATATAGTTGATCCGTGTAGGGCTTTTGCGGGATTGTGTCGGTTCTGCGTTAATGGTAATTATTACTACCTGTATTGAGAATGGCAGTAATCACTACTTATACTTAATATATAGATTAGACATAAACTCGGGATGATTGAGAAATGGAACAAGACTTAAAGATGGGACCGCATGATGTTGGCGGTGAAGATGGTGATCCTATTGATACAAATGATAGTGGCATGACGCATTGGGAGAAGTTTTCCAATGGGCTTCGGATTGCTGTGTCAGCAAGCAAAGTGGTTACACTAGATGAGTTGCGTTGTTCAGCAGAGTCATTTGGCGATGATTACTTTAAAATGGATTACTTTATGAGAGTTGGGCTGTCTTTAGTAGAGCGTTGTATTCAAAGAGGAGTATTCAGCAAATCAGAATTGGAGAGTGCAAAGAAAATTGCTAAGAAAAATTTTGAAGTACCTATCGTGGAATTGCCTAATCCAAAAGATATTACACATCTCCACGACGGCAAAGAGCATATACATTATCAATCGGATTTTCAGGAGGATGAATCTGGAGAAGGGCCACCAGAATTTTATTTTGACATGCTTGCGGCAGCTCAAATACTAACAGATAAAAACATCATCTCCATGGAAGATATCCAGAGAAAAATTGATAATTTTGACAAGACATACCCAGCACGCGGTATCTCGGTGGTCACGAAGGCCTGGACAGACCCAGTTTTTAAATCAGCTCTTATAAAAGACGCTAAGTCGGCTATACATGATATGGGAATACATCTTGAATCATTTGCAGATATTATTTGTTTTGCACATGATGATGATACCCACCATATGGTTGTTTGCACCTTATGCTCTTGCTACCCTCGAACATTACTTGGGATGCCACCAGCTTGGTACAAGTCGAGAAGTTATCGCTCTAGAGTTGTGCATGAGCCAAGAAAGGTGCTCGCAGAATTTGGCACTCTTATTCCGGACGGCAAAAATTTAAAGGTGCATGATTCAAACGCAGATATGAGATATCTCATTTTGCCTGAAAAGCCGGAGGGAACTGAAGGATGGAGCGAATCAGATTTATCAAGGCTAATATCAAGAGACCACCTTGTTGGTGTTAGGCTACCAAAAATAAATACAAACTAATCTCGATTTGAGACTGCATTATGGCGGAAAAATGGAGGTGGCTATCCCGCTTTTTTAT
>DNHK01000278.1 GCA_003485905.1 Gammaproteobacteria bacterium
ATAAAAGCATATATATTAATGATGACGATATTTTTATTGGTGGTAAATCTGTATCGGGTGCAACGTCTGAAATAATAGCTTTAAAGCTGGATTCTGACGGTGACCAATTATTTAAATATACTGGCGAAACCACGACAGACACTGACAATAAAATGGTGTCGATATTAGCTGATAACTCAAACAAGCTCTATTTAGTTACTAACTTTGTTGATACTCCAAATAAGGCAAGTGTTATTAGATTACTGGCATCTGGTGCTATAGATAATAGCTTTGCAGTAAATGGAGTCGGTCAGTATGTTTTAGCCTCTACTGGCGATACAGAGGTAAGAAGTGCAACACTTGATAGCAACAATAATATTATATTAACTGGGATGAGTAATAATAAAGGGATGCTGGCACGTATTTTAGCTAATGGCACTATAGATGATACATTTGGTCAAAATGGTTCTGGGTTTTATGAAGCAAGCCAATGTGTAAACACGCACGCATTTACCTCAATAATTTTACAAAGTGATACCCAAATAGTGGTTAGTAGTACTTGCAGTAATGGGGTTTCTAATAATGTAAGCATTTCTAAGTTTAATTTTTATATTGGTGGAGTTAAACCTTAAGTTATGAAAGTTGAATTTTTTGGAGTTAGGGGCTCTATGGCTTCGCCGGGAAGCAATACACACATTTTTGGAGGAAATACCTCATGTGTGTATATTGAGCAAAATAATGGTAAGGATCTTATTTTAGACTCTGGTACCGGTATTGTGGAGCTCGGTACGCGCTTACTGGAAAAAGAACACCCTATTACTATTTTGCTTACACATAATCATTGGGATCATATTCAAGGTTTTCCGTTTTTTCGTCCCATCATGGATCCCGACGTGAAAATTATCTTTTTGAACGATGAAGGTGCGACTGTGTCTGATGCTGTGCTAGGCCAGATGGATGGGGTTCGTTTTCCGATAACCCGAAATGAGTTGAAGGCGAACATAGTCTGTGGTTCGCAGGACTATCAGTCAGCCTTCGATCTGTTTGGCGTGACGTGTACTGAAGTGAATATGCTTCACGAGGGAGCTTGTTTTGGTTTCCGAGTTACCCGTGATGATGGTGACTGGGTTTATATGACGGATAATGAGCTACCTGCGGACGTGCAAAGCGACGAAATGCATCGATTAGTGGATTTTACATCAAGTGCTGACGTGCTGATTCACGATGCATAGTACACCGATGCTGAAATGCAGGAAAAGAAGGGTTGGGGCCACAGCTCTTTTGAGCAGGCTTGCTCCTTTGCCATCAAGGCTAACGTCAGACAGTTAGTCCTTTTTCACCATGATCCTTCGCGCAGCGACGAGCAGTTAGAAGCAATGCTAACCCAGGCGAATGAGTGGGTTGAGCATCAGGATGCTGAATTGGATGTCATTCTGGCACGTGAGGGCCTAGCGGTCTAGGCCCTCACGTGCCATGAATGTGGCGCACCTAGAGGAGGATCAGATAGGTGATCTTAGCAACGCCGACGGTGCTATTCATCAGGAAGTCAGCGCGTGGATCAAATAATGTTTCGTTATCACCCGTCGCATGGTAGGACGTATTCAGGACAAGAAAGAGGTCTGAACCCGGCGTATGAATCCAATCAATGCGAATATTGGCATTCACGTTTCTGGAGAAGTTGTCGTACTGAATCAGGGCTTTTGCAAACAGCTTTCGACTCACACTAGCCAAAATATCTACAGAGGCCGTGGTGGCGCTAAATTCTCCATTGTCGATAGGCAGGTCAATAATACTCTTTGACACGCCACCACCTAATGTGAGATGCTTGGACTGGCGGTACCCAATCGTTCCCCTGAGATCCGTACGGTCTCCTCCGTAAAACCCACCTGTTTCGGTGCGAAGAGTGGCTGAAAACTTTCGTCCCGGATCGGTCATAACGGTTACACCCAGCCGACTGAATGTATAATCATCGGCCACGATTTCTGCGTTTGGTCGAATTCGGAAGGGACCTTCCAATCGGTCGAACTCAGTTGATCCGGAAATACGGATCTGGTCTCGCTCGCGCGAGGTGCCACCTAGACTGTAATGAGCTGACCATGACTGTAAATCGCCATCTTGGCCATTGGTGTGAATACCCATCACATGAGCCGTTGCTTGGCGGAAAAATCCTTTCTCAAGAAACGGACTGTAGGTAAGTGTACTCGTGGTCTGGCGCATATCACGCCGCCTGACAAAACCGAGGGCCGGATTATAGTTCTCGCCTACACTGGTGTACGATAGACTCGCTCCGTAGATATCAGTGCGGTAATTCACTCCAATGTGCCCGGCAACGTCATTCAGATCACTATTGGTCTGGCGCACATCGGTATACCAAGCATTAAAACTACTGGCTGAACCAAATCGCTGGCTTACATCCACTCCTAGGGCTCTATTCCACTGCCCATCGCGATCATAGTTGGTGAAAATGACACCGGCCGATCCTCGTTTCATGAAGTTGGTCTGCACGCGTGCGACCGCATTGTTGGCAGATTCCTTACCGAATATGCGTCCTAGTTTTTCTCCAATCGTGCCTTCATCCGGGCCCGTTTCAATGTTAATCAGTCCAATATTGAAGCGTCCAACCTGTCCGGTCATTCTAGATCCGGCAATAATAGATTCCGAAAGACCAATACGTCTAGAGAAGAAGGTCTGCGTGCTACGAGAATTTCCGTGTTCAAATATTCCTGACCGCTCTAGGAAGAACTCACGTTTCTCAGGAAAGAAGAGACTGAAACGAGTCAGGTTAAGCTGAGTGTTGTCGGCTTCTACTTGTGCAAAATCAGTGTTGACCGTCAGATCCAGTGTCAAGTTGGATGTAATGCCATACTTCATGTCGAACCCGGCATCATAATTCGAATCGGACTCCGTGCGTTCAAACGCAAGGTCTTCTCGAACTTTCTGGGCACCCGTAATAAAGTACGGTTTCAATTCGATGTTCTTCCCACGTCGGATATTTTTCAGTCCGGTAAGCCGTCCGTAACGAGATACCGTCTTAAAATCATCGCTATACCCGGTTCCATAGGAGAGGGGAATAAGCGGCCAGTTCTGGATTTCATTCTTTCTGTTCACGGTACGGCGCATCCAGAGACCAAACGTTAAATCATCGCCCTCCGGAAAACGAAGCTGGCGAAACGGAATGCGTACTTCCATAGACCAGCCGTCGTCATTGATTACGGTCTCACTGCTGAAAACGGCATCCCAACTGTAAGAGTCGATCGTCATGTGTTCATCAGCGATAAGCGCATCATCTTGCGTACCGAGTGCATTCATTTCAAACAGAAATGCATTTCGGCCGTCTAGAAAGGTATCAATACCGATGTAGGCGTGATCATCACGATCATTTCTACCACCGCGTTCCATGTTTTTGGCGCGGATCAAATGGGGCTCTTTGTCTGAGAACTGGAATGCGAAATAGAGGAAATCTCTATCATAGGCGACTTTTGCCCAACTTT
>DNHK01000310.1 GCA_003485905.1 Gammaproteobacteria bacterium
AGCAAATCAACCTTGATCACGACTTGATCAATATACGGTAGTAGATGTTCAACCGGTTCTTCAGAATCAGCCGTCTTTCTATGTACTACCAACACATCGTTAGCACCAGTTTCAAGCAAGTGATCCACTACACCCAAAACCATGCCTTCAAGAGTTACAACTTCCAACCCTACCAACTGGCGCCAATAATACTCGCCATCTGGCAAAACAGGCATATCTTGCAACGGAACCAAAATACGAAACCCTTGCAAGCTTTCAGCCAGATCACGGTCATCAACGCCTTTTAAGGTTGCAACCATACTCTGACCTTGTTTTTTACACTGGACCACCTCGTAGTGCTGATTTACACCACCAGCTGATTGCAGTATCCAGTTCTTATATTTAGCTATGCCTTCACGCTCTCGCGTATAGGCATATACTTTAATCGCCCCACGTACACCCCAAACTCCCGAGACCTTGCCGAGCTCAATAGCTTCAGCGGCTTCGCCGGAGTGTTGAGCGGGCATACTATACGGTGGTAGATTCCTTGAGCAGCTTCTTAACGCGGTCAGACGCTTGTGCACCGAGACCTAACCAATGATCTACACGATCTTGCTCAAGGCGCAATCGCTCTTCACCACCAGTCGCTCGAGGATTATAGAATCCCACCCGTTCGATAAATCGGCCGGTTGTTGCTCGTCGCTGGTCAGCAACCACAATGGCATAGAAAGGGCGTTTTTTGGCGCCGTGACGTGCCAATCGAATTGTTACCATACTGCTCTACCTTAATCGTTTAAATTCATTTCGACCCATTGCAATCAACTAGCTTTAGTTAAAAATTTTTCACGGGTCTTCGAAGGGGCGCGATTGTATCCCCTATACCGCCTAAATTAAAGCCTGTTTAAGACAAATTTTTGTATTGAGATCAATCCGATAGACCGCACAAAACGTTCGTCCTGCCTAGTTTTTAGAATCGACTCAATGTTAACCAATAAAAATTACTAGTTCGATATAAGTCTACGACGACTAAATCCGGTTTAGAAGGTGTCTAGTTAGGTGTGCTTAGTCAGTTAAAATCCAACAAATCACTATCTAGTAACCGATCCGGAGGCCCTAAAGAAGCCGTCAGAGATCGAAATACAAATCATTAGAATCTCAGTGTGTGACCAATTCTCATGGTCGCCGACGCACCAACCCGCTCAAAACCTGTCTCAGCCCGATCAATCCAGCCACCATTATAGATAATATAGAATTCCGAGCCTGCTCGTGGAATCCACTGTAAACGACTATTTAACCCCAATAATTCTGATTGGTTATCATATTGAGCGGTCGTAATCCAAGCCCACTCCGGATTAAATGCAATGTCAGTACGAAGTCGCAATAGTTGCGTATTAAATTCACCTTCTGGCAAATCAATTCTATTGTACTCATACTCGAATTTCCCCGTAAAAAATTTGCTGAACTGCCATTCAATCGATGCATTAACCGTACTACGATCACCGCTAAAAAAACCCCCGTTCTCTATACGTAAGCCCGCTATCAATGAACGAAATCCGCCCGTAGTAATATCAACGCCATAGCGCTTAAAAGAGTAGTCCCCGACTGGAATAGTGACTTCGTCGGTAATTCTAAAAGGTCTAGTCAATAATTCCCGATTATCAGTAAAAAGTAAAAATGCCTGATCACCCGTCTGATTCTCTAATTTAGCTAGCTCAAGAACGAATTGTTCTGTTTGGACATCTCCATCTGTATCTGTCACGCGAATCCCTCGCGCGACATTTTCAAACGATCTTAACCATGATCCCGCTGAAAATCTTTTTGTATGACCAAGAGCTAGTTCACTTTGCTTAATTCCAGTTCGATTTACAAAACCCAATGCCGGAAAAAAATTCTCGCCAATTTCGGTGTGCTGAATTCTTCCTTTGAAACCCTGCTGATTAGGGGACAGTAATCTTATACCCCATGCGGAATCTTCGCCTTCCAACCCATCTGTAGTAGATTTTTGATACCAAGCTTGGCCTTCGATAGTGACGTTATCAAAACTACGTGTGTTTAAATAATTAAAATCAACGCCAACCAAGTTATTACTTTCGTCCGAGTCTGGATTACCCGAGGTAGCTATAGCACCAATCGTCGATTGACCTAGAACATTTGCAGACATACGACCAACAAACAGATCGCTATCACCAACCACTTCGCCCCCCTCTGAAACAATATCGGCGTTTCCAGACTGCTTCACGGCCAGAGCGCCGACGTTCCAACGGCCAACTCTTCCAGACAACTTTCCCCCCGCATTTATATCTAGCTGCTCTCCGTTGGGGCCTATACCTATGCGTCTCGAAAAAAATGGTTTGGCATTTCGATCAACGCCACCAAACTCAAAAATATCTGCCTCCTGCAGGAAAAATCTTCGTTGCTCTGGAAAGAAAAGATTAAACCGGGTTAGCTGCACTTGGCGAGCATCTAGATCGGTCGCTGAAAAATCACTATTAAAGGTCAAAGCGGCGGTCAAATTTGGCGTTACCTTATAGAAGGCATCCAAAAATGGTTCAAATGCGGTTTCGCTACTTGCAGGGTCGTAGGCACGACTGTTCGTAACACTAAACCCAGGGATCAAATCCAGACCACGCCCTTGCTTTAGATCAGAAAACCCAACAGCAGAACCGTAATTACTAGGATCGATGCTTCGATTATATGACGTCCATGCCATCCCCTCTTTCCTGCTCTCAATCTCCCGTAAAAAGCTAATACCCCAAGTATCCGAGTTTGGATCAAAAGCAATAGTCTTATAAGGAATTGCCATCTCGGCAAACCAACCATAATCTGTCTGTTCGGTAGCCACAAACCAGATACCCGTCCAGTCAAAATTCATTCCTCTCACGTTTTCAACAATAGCTTCAGCCCTTAAACCATTAGCGTTAGTCTGAAAAATATAACCATTTCGGCTATCGTTAAACGGATTAATGAATATCCGCAATTTATCTTCAAACCGCAAACTTGCACCTTGAATCATTTTATTTGCGGTAATATCGTCGATATTTTTGTAGTACATCATTGACGATATATACAAAAAGTCTTCATCAAACAGTACCCTGATAACTGTCTTCTCAGATGGTTCCGCATACTCTATAGGGTCCACCTGATGCAAATCTTCAATCGTGGGGGCCATGTTCCACACATCATCCATAGCGCCATCAATAACTGGGGCTAGAGACGTCTTCACCATTTCTAGCACCTTGCTACGTCC
>DNHK01000179.1 GCA_003485905.1 Gammaproteobacteria bacterium
TGATTGATGCATCGCTTACTAGGTGCAGCCAACAGAAACCGACGCCTACCATCATCGAGCCGATGCAGAATATATTCGTGGCTGCAGATTTTGAGAACCTGACGATGGCCTTCACACATCTTCTGAGTAATGCACAGGAAGCAACTCAGGACGATGGTCAAATAGACATTACAGTGACTGGATACAAATCGGAAGTAGAATGCAGAATTACGGATAGCGGCGAGGGCATGGACCAGGAGTTTATTGATCATCGGTTATTCAAACCCTTTGATCCAACAAAAAAAACACTCGGCATGGGAATCGGCGCATACCAGTATCAGCAGATTTTAACTAATATCGGCGGCCGAATTTCAGTAACAAGCCAACCAGGAGAAGGAAGTTGTTTCACTGTGACATTACCTATCGCCGCGGATTAACCTGCAAGAACAGAATAGACAATTTAAGCATTTTCATTTTCTTGTCATTTTTCTGTATTACCCTCTTTGGATGCCAAGCTCCTCCCTCGGCGAACGCAACGATGGACACATCGAAAATTAGCGACCAAATAAGCGAAGGTTTACTCGAACAATACGTCATCGGTGTTGGGGACTTATTGCAAATTAGTGTTTGGCGTAATCCCGACCTTTCCGCTAGTGTCGTTGTGCTTCCCAGTGGTGATATTTCGGTACCGCTTGTGGGCGACATCAAAGCGGCTGGTTCAACCACTGAGCAATTAGCTGAAACAATTTCCAAAGGCCTTGATAGTTTCGTTCGACAGCCTTCTGTCACTGTTTCAGTACACAGCGCGGTGAGCGCAGAATATCTCCAAAGGGTCCGAATAACTGGCGCTGTAAATAAACCGCTTTCAATTCCCTATCGTCGGGGACTAACAGTATTGGACTTTGTGCTTCAGGCAGGCGGCTTAACACCTTTCGCAAATGCAGACAGGGCATTGCTCTATCGTCAAGAAGGGGAAGTATTGAAGATCTACCCTGTGAGGCTTGATGACATTCTCGCTAAAGGAGATCTCGAAACGAATTATGCACTGCTACCTCTAGACATTGTCACTGTCCCTGAAAATAGCTTCTAAGAATGAACGCACTAATATTCCAGCACATTCAGGAATTTCACAAGCAGCTAAAAATTAGAATGCAATGGCTGATAGCGGGTGGAGCCCTGATCAGCTTTGCTGTCCTCATAGCGGGCATTAATTTTAAGCCGGAGTATGAGACTTCCGTCACAATATTTGCTGACAACCAGAATGTTATTAAGCCGCTTCTTGAAGGACAAGCTGCCGTCACCGTACCAAGAAATGAGAGGATTCGAATCGTTCAGGAAACAATGTTTGCACCACGCTTACTGGAACAAGTGGTAAAGGCCACATTTGGCAACCAGACCATAATGACTGGCTCCGATGAGATGGAGGAGGCCATGACAGAATTGAGGAAAACGATAACCCTCAGTGCGCCAGCGAGCAATTACATTACCATTTCCTATAGCGACGTAAGCTCTAACACGAGCTTCAAGGTCGTGAACAAGATTACCAGCCTGTTCATAGAAGAAAGCGCGCAGAATAAACGAGCCGAGAGCAAAAGTGCCTACACATTCATTGACGCACAGGTGAAGTCGTATAAAAACCAGCTTGTGGAGGCTGAAAAAAAGCTCAAGTCCTTTGAAGCCGCAAATGTTGACGGGATTGATACACAGGTTAATACCGCTATTGCCAACTTGCGTACAACCATCGACGAGATAGCCATTGATATAGATGCAGAGGAAGTGAAGATTGCTGCGCTCGAATTACAATTGGCCGACGAAACACGCTATGCAAACTATGATTACAATGCACGGGTCTTCAGAGACCGTCTAGCGAAACATGAATCGGAGCTTGATACGCTCAGACTTAACTACCATGATGAGTACCCGGACGTCATTGAAATGCAGCTGCAAATTCAAGACTTAAAGGATACTATTGTCGAGATTGAAAACGCCTCTCAAAATCCTAGAAATTATTTTTTTGACCTGACTGGTGATCACAGCCTAAACCCAATATACGAAGATCTAAGTGGACTTCTTTCCGAAGCTAAAGTAACCGTAAAAACAAAACGTCATCGCTTAGCGGCCAATAAAATTCGTTTGCAGGAAGAATATGAACGTAGAGCCAGGGTCGCAGAAAATCAGGCTGACCTCTCCGAGCTCACAAGAGACTACAGTGTCACCAAGAACATTTACGAGGACTTACTCGAACGGAAAGAGCGCGCGCGAATATCAATGACGCTTGATCTAGCTGGACAGGGCGTAACCTACAAAGTTTTGGAACCCGCTATTTTTCCGGTGCTCCCCACTGGAATACGATATTTCCATTTCGTTTTGGCGGGACCGATTCTAGGTACCATTCTCCCCCTTGGTATTCTGATTGCGTTTATAATTATTGATTCCCGAATAAAGTTTGCAGACCAACTTAACGAGCTATATCCAGGAATTGTTCTGGCCGTGCTGCCAGAGGAAGCAGTAAAGTACCCAGACTGGCGATGGGTTTCTGTATCTCTTACAGCCGTGCTAGTCTGCTACACCGGAGCTGCTTTCTTTTTTCGTTACCTGCTTTCATAGTTTAAGAGTGCCATCCGATTGACCAACAACCCTTCAAACACCGTTAAATCAGAGCCTATCCGGCAACATGCCATAAGGGATATGCAAACGAGCGCACATGTTTCCGATGAGAAGAAAGAGGAACTAGGGATTATTTTTCCCGGGATGCGTGACCACCACATTCTCAATATTTATCGAGATTTGAGGAACAAGCTACTTCGCATCTCTGACTATCAAAACTTTGTGTGTGTTCTCAGCTCACTCTCTCCAGATGGCGACACGGCCAAATTGTCCATGAATCTTGCGGCGGTATTTGCCTTCGATAAGTCTAGATCATCAATCGTTATCGAATGTGATGCTAATCACAGTTTGGTCGAAAAACTTTCTACCCAAGATATTGATAACGGTCTGATCGATTTCATCGAAAACGATCTCGACGATATTTCCATCCTCATTCAAGAGAGCGGTATCGAGAGACTCAGAATAGTTCCCGCAGGTAATGTTATTGAAACAAGTACAGAGTCCTTCGAATCGATTCGAATGCGCGAGATCGTTACCGAACTAAAGAAGCGCTACCCTGATAGATACATTTTCATTAATGCCCCGAGCATGAGGCTCTCCAGTGAAGTACAAGTTCTGGCAAACGTCAGCGACCATGTTGTCTTTCAGCTTGATTCCGGCACCGTAGATGAGCTGCAAGTGACCGAAGCCGTAGAAATGATCGGACCTAAGAAAGTCGCTGGTGTCGTCGTCTTTTCTGGGCAGTGAACGTTGATGTTTTATAGCACCTCGATAATCAGTTCGCGAAAAGAATTTAAGCTATTAAAGCCCGCTTGGGATTCGTTGATAGACGATAGCGATGACAAAAATTTATTTTTGACTTTTGACTGGATAGATTGCTGGCTAGATTTTTTCCCTCAAGACTGCACCTTGTTTATTGTCCTTATTCACAAAGAACAGCAACTCATTGCAATTGCTCCACTTTACAAAGCACCTTTAAAAATACTAAACGTCATACCTGCTCGAGTAATCAGAGTACTGGGTGATCAATATAGCTCTGCAGAGTATCAAGACCTGATATTAGACAGAGAGCACAAAGAGGAAGCGCTCAGGGAGATAGCCTCTGCAATCAAAAATAACGCAAAAGAATGCCTTGCCGCTTGGTCACCTTTTTCTGACGAATCAACAGGTGCTGCAGCACGCCTTGAGAAAGTAATGACAGCGGCTGACTATCATGTTGCTTCAAGGTCTATTGCTTTCTACCGATTACCACTACCGAACAATGCAAAGACATATGAATCAAGATTAAAAACAAAGCAGCGCAATAATATTCGGCGCTATCGTAAACAACTCTCTGGACAAGAAAACCTGAGACTCAAAAACCTGCGGGATCTAATGTCCCCCGAGGAAGTTTTTACTGTACTTGAAAACCTGCACTCACAAAGATGGCTATCCAAAGGCGAGACAGGCGCCTTCGAGCGACACCCAAAATTCAGAGAATTTCTAAAAGCTTACACCATACGGGCTAGCAAGCTGGGCCAGATTGCTGCTTTTTGCCTTTTTCAGGGATCTAAGCCTATCGCTATCAGATTCGGGTTCACTTACAACAACACCATGTACGAAATACAATCTGGCTTCGACCCATCGCTTAATGGCGCCGGCCTAGCCGCCATAGACATGTCGATAAAGGCAGCAGTTTCAGACCATCTTGAGGTCTATGATTTCCTCGCTTTCGAAGGTGAGTA
>DNHK01000224.1:0-2801 GCA_003485905.1 Gammaproteobacteria bacterium
GGCTATGAAAATTACCTGAACGATCGAACCAGGTCTCACCGGTAAAGTGCACAACATCAACCACCAGGGTGTCACCTTCCCAATGTCCGCGAGAATCGCCCATGTACCACTCGATTGGCCCGGGTAAATGTTCTCCTTTAAGATGTATGTTACGAATTGAATGCACCCATTCGTAGGTCATTACGATCTGCTCTTCTGCTTGAAAAATCTGAAATGGGTAAGGCATGTAGTTGATGCGAGGCACGCCGACCATCTTGCAGTTTGCCTCTGGGTCTTCGGACATACGGTTACGAAAATTTTCTTCACGTTGTTCGAGCGCCCATGACTGGTAGGGGAGCTCATTACCAACCACAACACCCTGTCCGGCGGGAACGCCATACGCTGCTGAATGATCTTGAATATCCCAGACTGCGGTATTCATGGCCTGCCAAACCCCTTGTAGATCTGGGTGTCCATCGGATGTTCTTGGTGGCGTATATTCTTGTGCCTCGATATCTTGTCGTGGCATTAGGGATGCTAATACAGCAACGACAATTAAAAGGCCGAGTCGCTCTATCGTAACCCCGTTTTTGTGCTTAATTATCATTATCGATCCCCTGGGGCGCTTCCATCTAACAGGGTTTTACCGTTGGATAAAATAACCTCTTCCCCATCAATTGTGCGTGACCCATCACGGGCCGGTAAACCGTGAACTTCGATTCCTGTGCCGACAGGCAAGTCATCGGGCCGCCAGCCTCGTCGAATAAGAGAATTAGCACTTCCAAATTCAACTTGCCAAAGTTCCATTTCTCCGGCTTCATTTGGTGCTTCTACCGTTAGCCAAGCGTGTGGGTTCCGCCATTCCAACCCAGTAATGGTCCCTTCGATGCTTACCGTCTTTGTCATATCAAATTGGAGCGCTATAGAGTGGTGCGCCGTGGCAGGCAATGTCATCGTGAATAACACAGCACCTGTAATCGCTGTAAATACAGATAATGATTTAGTACTCATAGTTCCGATTCCTCTAATGCTAATTCTGCTTCTTCAAGTTCCCATGCTGCACGTAATCGTCTGGCTTCATCACCAGGCATTCCTGGGTATACTTTGTATCCTACGGCCTTAAACTGTTGTCTTGCTAGCGCGTTATTCTCGTAACAAGCTTCCTCCCATACTTCAAAACTCTCATCGGTACTTCGACGATAGGCGAGTGCCATAGTAAATGGCTGGGTGTAAACGTTCGGGTCGGTGATAGTTGTTTGGTAGTGAATGGTGTCAGCATCTACTAGCGTAAAGCGTTCTTCGACAACCGCTTCGTCAGTAAAGAAACGCCCGCGCTGGTCTAGCCAGGCCAAAGCACTTTGATTTTTGGTATCTATAATTAGCGTATTGCCTTCCCAGCGGCCGACAGAATCGCCATTCCAGAGACGGATGCTTTCGCCAATATGGTCACGTGCATCGACAGGAATTACTCGGTAAGCATGTGCTTCTTCACCTTGCACAAGAAAATGATCGGCGTTTTGCATAAATTGCATTGTCCCGGTCATATACATCGTAAGCGGAACACCGCTTAAACGGCAGATTGCATTAGGGTGCACGTATTCAGGGCGGTTTTGTCGCCGTTTTGCTTCAGCCCATGGCTGTATTGGTACAATGCCGCTCGGTGGATCAACAATGAAACTAGTTCCGCCGAAATCATCGATAGTTTTAGGGTGAGCGTGGATGTTTTCGTGTGCCGCTGCTCTGCGGCGCCAAATCCCGCTCATATCTGGTTGGCCGTCGGCGGTTAGCGGTGGCTTAAATGTTTTTGCGGCCTCTAGAGCGCAAGCATGAAATTCAGCGTGGGCATCGCTTGAACAAACAGAATCAGTCACCCATGACTGAGCGACAGCAAAATTTGAAATCAGTAGCAAATATACAGCTGTTGTAAAGGCCGTGAACGTGCGTTTAGGTATGGTTAGCATTAAGAAGTCCTAATCGTAAAAGCGCACATTAATTTTTTGGTTAGTTGGTCGCAGTCTAACCATTTTTTAGCACGCTTTTTAAAAACGTAAAGAAACTTTACCACACTATTTCTGCTTGACCAATATCAAGTGTATGGGATTTAAACGGTTATTTTTCGGGCTTTTGTAGGTGGTTACTGCCCCTTATACATTGTCCATAACGCGGTTAGGTCTGAATCCAAATCACTACGAGTCGAGATGTAGTTTATATGTGCGGTATCTGGTTTGCCTTTCACTGGTTGCACGCTCCACATCGAATCGACCGATAGGGGGTTTCGCGAATAACGTACGTCGATAATTCGGCTAGTATCATCTGGATGTATACCAATATAGTTATTGGTGAACCAACGAAAGCGTTCAATATCCAAAGCTTGTTGGCTGGCGCTATTTAGCCATTGGAAGTGTCTATCGGCCGTGTACTTTTCAACTGGCATACCTTCAAAATGAGAAATTGAAAAGCCGGTGCGTATAACGTCGACATAATAATTATTGTCTGCCTGATAGACAGTTTTCCACACGATCGCATTACCAATGCTCGGTACAGCAATCAGCCGTTCTGCTTGATGTCCTCGTTCACTAGCTAGAGCATAGGCGGCTTCCTGTGCACGGTCACGTTGCAGCATTCCAAAAACCAAATATATAAAAACCCACGCAAGAGCGATCCTAGCTAACACTTTACTATTGCGAATCGAAGCCGCAATGACTAGCGCTAATAGCGGTAGGGTAAATAATGGGTCAATTATAGATACGGTATTCCAGGCTATACGCGCGTTGCTAAAGGGCCAAAATAATTGTGTTCCGTAGGTGGTACAGGCGTCGAGC
>DNHK01000224.1:2875-4274 GCA_003485905.1 Gammaproteobacteria bacterium
GCGACGGCCGAGTAGGTAAAAAAGTATGACTGCACTGATCAAACCTCCAAACGGTATGAATATGAGTGAGTGGGTAAATTGACGGTGGTATTCCAACGCAAGTAGAGCGTCGTTTTCTGATTGGATCAGGACATCCAAATCGGCACTCAGACCCGCTATAAAACCGAGTATTCCGGCGAGCTTTAGCTGTGCATATTTGACAGGTTCGTTATCTGCCCGGTGAGCAAGGTTTTGTGCGCCTATTGCACCTAGCGTGCCTTGCGTAAGCGGGTCCATATTTATCGGTTGATGCTAATAGACTAAAAAAAGCGAACTTGCTTTCGCCACGCGATCATAAAAAGAAAGCCAATTAACGCGCCGCCTAGATGTGCAAAGTGCGCAATGCTAGCGCTAAACAGAGCAAATCCGGTGATACCGGCGGCTAGGTCCAGGCACAAAAGTACCGGCACAAAGTATTTAGCGGCAATGGGTACTGGGAAAAAAATCAGAGCTAGTTTTATATTTGGAAACATTACGGCGAAGGCAACAAGTAACCCGTAGATCGCACCCGACGCTCCAACCAGGCCACCGTGGTAGTAACCGTAAAATTTATTCATGACTTCGTCGGGTACACCCACTTGCTCTGGATAGTATCGACCGCTTTCCAGAATCGTTTGTAGTTCTGCTCCGCCAATTCCATTGGAGACCAATAAGGCATATATATCGTTGAACTGATATTCGTTGATCGACAACTGTAAAACTGCAGCGCCAACACCACAACATAGATAAAAGATAACGAAGCGGGTGGGTCCCCAGCTGCGTTCTAAGTATGGACCAAACATCCACAACGCAAACATATTAAAGAAAAGGTGAGTTAATCCGCCATGCACAAACATATAGCTAATTAGTTGGCTAGGCGCGAATTCTGGGCTTAACCAGGAATGCAGGGTCAACTGATTACCAATGCCTGTATTCAGAAGCTCATCAGCAGCGAATATCGCAGCGTTGATCGCTAGCAGTGATGCCACTACCGGAATGGATTTTATTGGGTGCACTTTGCTTTAATTTCCTTTTATATCGGTTCAGGTGCAGCGTTGGCACCGTATGGGTTTTCTCCATCGGTCCCTTTTAAGACAAGCATTACAAGTAGAGCGATTAACCCCAGCAGTGGAATTAAGGCAATTACTACCCACCAACCACTACGATTAATGTCATGCAGGCGACGGATAGTGACGCCAGTTACCGGTAGCATCACGGCCAAAGTGTAGACCCCACTTAATAATCCAATTCCGGATGATAGGTGAATATAGCCTAATGAAAAATCAACGAACGAAAGTAACACTGATATAAGGGCGTTAACTAGAGAGAAATACCAATACTCAGCTCGGCTGGCGCGACCATCGAAGACAGTGTTCTTTTT
>DNHK01000198.1 GCA_003485905.1 Gammaproteobacteria bacterium
GGTCGACATTTGAATATTGCCTTATTGGGTTCTATCGAAATTGTTCAGGCTTCTATTGTTCTGCTGGCATCAGGGGCCATTGTTGCCGCTACAAAACACGGCAATCATGCAAGAGTCCGAATTTTAACCGATAGGCTGAACCCAGCACTTTCTGCCAGACTAAATTATTTCACTGCTCTTATCAGCACTATCTACTCTCTCTTAATGGCGGTTGGCTGTGCTTGGGTTATTTGGGAAGTTTGGACTGAACACGAGCGCTCGGAAATACTTCATATTCCACTGGCTTGGTTACGATTATTGTTATTGGTTGCGCTGGTTTCAGTTAGCGCTTATTTTTTGTGCAGCCGTTTTGGAGTAAGTAAAAAATGAGCCCAGAGCTAATTGGCGTTTTGGGTCTTATCACGCTCCTGGTAGTAATCACCATGGGCGTTCCCATAGGTATTGCTCTAGGCCTAGTGGGCTTAGCAGGGATTGCGATCATCATTAGCCCCGAGGCTGCACTGATAAAAATTGGAGTGGTAAGTTTTGATGTTGTCAGTAGATATGATCTGGGCGTATTGCCACTATTCTTACTGATGGCCCATTTGTGTTTTGCTGCAGGAGCCAGTCGAGATTTCTTTGATGTCGCTGCACGCTTTATAGGCCACCGGCGTGGCGGTTTAGCCTTAGCATCAGTTGCTGGTTGCGCGGGGTTTGGGGCTATTAGTGGCTCAAGTTTAGCTACGGTAGCGACAGTCGGTTCTGCCGCCTTACCCGAAATGCGCAAAGCAGGTTATGACCCGGGGTTTGCCTGCGGGGCATTAGCGGCTGGCGGCACATTGGGTGCCCTTATCCCGCCGTCTGGCGCGCTTATTGTGTTCGGTATTATTGCTGAACAATCGATAGGCAGATTATTTGCCGCAGCGATTGTGCCCGGCCTTACTCAAGCCATGTTTTACATGTTTGCGATCTCTGTGCTTTGTTATTTTAGACCTGCGCTTGCTCCGTCAAGCAAGCGTGTCGGTATGCGAGATCGCTTGGCGAGTTTAGTAAAAATAATTGATATATTCTTTTTAGTTGTGCTTGTAATTGGAGGTCTAACGATCGGTTGGTTTACCCCAACGGAAGCGGCGTCTGTAGGTGTCGCTTTAGCCTTGGTATTATGCGCAATTCGCGGCGCCTTACATGTTTCGGTTTTAGTCAAAGCCTTTGTAGAAACCCTGCGAACTAGCGGTATGATCTACCTGATTATTATTGGGGCGATGCTATTTGCGACTTTTATCAGTATCACAGGCATTGCTGAATTCATGTCTAATCTGGTTCTAGACCTGGATGCGGGACCCGTCACAGCCGTTATTGTTATGGCGATTCTATTCCTAGTGTTGGGTTCATTTCTCGACGGCCTAGCACTCATGCTGCTGGTAACTCCCATATTCCTGCCTATTGCTGTCGAGCTAGGATACAGCCCCATATGGTTTGGCATTTTCTTGGTGCGCGCAATGGAAGTGGGATTTATTTTGCCACCGCTCGGACTGAATGCATATATCATTCATGGTATTGCAAAAGACATTGAGCTAAGCGCTATTTTTAAGGGAATAGGGCCTTTTCTTATAGCCGATGTTTTACATCTGGGTTTGATCATAGCGCTACCGGTCATGGTTTTATGGTTGCCTAGTGTAGTGGGAGTGTAAAAATGCGTATATACCTTTTCTTCTTCACTGTTTTATTAGCTGGCATTCTAGTGGGCTGTTCATCAGATGATAACTCTGTTGATGCTGAATACCTCTTGACCTATGCAACGCCTTACCCTTCTAGCCATCCTTTTAGTTTGGCGGACCAGGAATGGATGAATGCGGTTGTTGCACAAAGCCAAGGTCGCATAGCATTTAAACCTTACTGGGGCGGTCCTGTTCTTAATTCAGATATGAGCATGCTAGAGATTCGCCATGGTGTTGCCGATATCGGGCTGATCTCGCCTATTTATGTCAAAGGCGGAACTCACTTAATTCGCGCACAAGCTGGCTTTTATGGCGGATNNTACAGGTCTCTGTTTATAACTGTTTAGCCGAAGCCTTCCCGCAGTTTGACCGGGAGTTGGAAGGCCTTGTTGTATTAGCCGTACAGGGTGGCAACTTGCCTGCGATAATTACACGGGATAAACCAATTACCTCACTCGAAGACTTTAGAGGGATGCGACTACGAGCACCTTCTGAAACGGTTGAAGTTCTGCGTCAGCTGGGTGCCGATCCAGTCACTATGCCTATGGGTGAAGTTTATTCCGCTCTGGCCAAAGGGGTAATTGATGGCGTTGTTGCTCCAGGCGATGCCATTTATAGCATGCGTTTCTCAGAGGTTGCCAATCACTTCACGAATATTCAATTTAGTCGTGGTGGTTATCCGGCGCGCGCTATGTCTGAAATAACATGGAACAACTTACCGCCTGAGCTACAGGAAATTATCATTGGAAATCGCGAAATCTGGGAAGAAGCTTTATCGAGGCTACTTATAATAGCCAAGACACGTGGACTTGAGTTTGGCCAAGAAAATGGCATGCAGTTTCACGACTTCCCCTATCAGGATCAACTGGAATTTGATCAGTTATACAACACAGCTGCATTACAACAAGCCTTATCTATTGCCGATATAGGAATTGATGCTGAGCCGGTTTTTCGATCTGCACAGCAAATCTTAGCGGCGGGATCTCCTATAGATTGCGCGCTAGGCTCCCTATAAATTTTTTCACGAACGATACATAAAATTAACTTGGGAAAAATAATGAACACAGAAGTAGCAAACCCCGAGCGCCCATTGGAAGGTCTACGGGTTGTTGATCTCACTCGTGCTTTAGCTGGTCCATACGCCACCTTGCTGCTAGCCGGTTTAGGCGCCGAAGTGGTTAAAATCGAAGATCCCCGTGGTGGCGATTTAGCGCGGGAAAACAGCCCTTATATCGGCCGAGATGGTGTGGTTGTTGAACAAAAATATGAAGACGATGTGTCTGTTTCTCACCTGACTCGCTCTCGAGGTAAACATGGCATCTCACTGGATTTAAAGCAGCCAGAAGCTAAGCAGATATTTTTCGATCTTGTAAAAACTGCCGATATCGTAGTGGAGAATTTTACATCTGGCACTGCCGACAGGTTGGGTGTTGGCTACGATGCATCAAAACGAGAGAATCCAGGCATTATTTATTGCTCGTTAAGTGGTTTTGGTGCGACCTCTGCTAAGGGAGATAAAGCAATGGATATTATTATTCAAGCGCTGTCTGGGGCAATGTATACCAGCGGTGCTGCCAATGAACCTCCAGTTCGAATCGGTATACCGATCGCGGATATGTTGGCTCCAGTATTTGCTGTTATCGGAATTTTATCCGCGTTGGAACAACGCCATAGAACCGGTAATGGGCAGCAGGTCGACGTTTCGATGTTAGGGGCTTTAACCTCTTTTGTATCAATTGAAAACTGGGCGGCTATGGAAGCTGCCGGTATGGAAGCGCGCACAGGGTTAACCGTGCAACGTCTATCTCCATTTGGCGTGTTCGAATGTTCGGATGGATATGTGGCACTGGTTGCTGTGCATGAAAAGCTCGCAAAAGGACTGTTTAACGCGATGCAACGACCTGAGCTCATTGACGACCCACGCTTT
>DNHK01000195.1 GCA_003485905.1 Gammaproteobacteria bacterium
ATGAAGAAAAACTAAATAGACAATTAAATGGTGGTTTTTCTGGTGGAGAAAAAAAGAGAAACGAAATCTTGCAGATGGCAATTCTTGAACCAACGCTATCGGTGCTTGATGAAACAGATTCAGGATTGGATATTGATGCACTTAAGATTGTTGCTCACGGCGTAAATACTCTGCGCTCACCAGATCGCTCCATGATTGTAGTAACCCACTACCAACGACTTCTTGATTACATTCAACCAGACTATGTGCATGTTCTTGCAGGTGGCAAAATAGTAAAAACTGGTGACAAAGATCTTGCGCTGGAACTTGAAGAACGCGGTTACGGGTGGCTCGAACAGCAGGTTGAAACCGGATAAATGACCGCTCTACAAAATTTTCTTCTTGCCCAGGAACGATCCGACAACGCCCTCCCTACATGGTTTAGCTCACGGCAACAAACAGCGTTCGATCGATTAAAAAATCGTGGGCTACCCAGTGCGCGAGATGAAGAATGGCGCCTAACCAAACTAACAGAATTATATAATCAAGAGTTCTGTCCGGCCATCGCAACGAATGCACTTTCACTTCAAGACGCCCAGTTAACCGCTTCTGCGAACAGCCGTATCGTATTCGTAAATGGCATATTAGACGCTGGATTATCGGATAGTAGTTTTGTCAGTGGATTGTCGATCGAACCACTTGAGCAAGCCGTTTTATCCAACAAGCTAGATCTAGAACCATTTTTTAATACCTCTGTACCGACAGAACCACATGGTTTCTTATCCGCGAATACCGCTTTTGCTAGTAGCGGTTACGTTATACACATTAACGACAATATTATTGTAGATAGCCCGATAGAAATTATCTTTATCGCCAATAATGTCGGGGCCGCCGCCTGGCACTGCCGAAATATCATCGTCGCAAATAAACATAGCAATGCAACCGTGATTGAACGACATATAGCCAGTGGTAGCGCAGGAGTCTATTTAAGCAATTGTGTGACAGAGCTTCATCTGGCTGATGGTGCCCGCGTCGACTTTTACAAGCATCAAGACGAAGCGCTTAGCGCATACCATATCGGCGGGGTTTATAGTGAGCAATCGCGTGATAGTCATCTGACCACCAACAACATTGCCATTGGAAGCAAAATTGCTCGCAATGATATTTTCGCCACCTTATCAGCTCCCGGCGCTCACTGTGAAATGAACGGCATAATAGTTCTAGCGCATGATCAACACGTCGATAATTGTACCGAAGTAGTTCATGCCAAACCGAATTGCACCAGCGACGAGTACTATAAGTCTATACTGGATGATCAGTCTCGTTCTGTTTTTCGAGGCCGCATAATCGTAGCGAAAGATGCCCAGAAAACAGACGCAAACCAACAGAACAAAAACCTTTTGCTCTCGAGTCGAGCAGAAGCAGATACCAAGCCACAATTAGAAATTTATGCTGACGACGTAAAATGCGCACATGGCGCTACCGTAGGTCAGCTGGAAGAGAAGTCAGTATTCTACTTGCGGAGCCGCGGTATTTCAGAGGAAATGGCGCGCGCATTATTAACCTTTGCTTTTGCCAATGACGTTATAGGTCGTTTTCGCATAGCCGATATTCAGAAACAACTATCTGCACAATTAGCCGATCGATTATTAGGAGAAGCCTTAAGCGATATTGGAATAGATGGCTTGTTTGGTGAAACATCATGAATCATGCAGCCACACCATCAGGCTTATTAGATATATCCAAAATTCGCTCAGACTTCCCAATACTGAGCCAACAAATCAAACAACACCCGTTGGTGTACTTTGATAATGGCGCTTCCACTCAAAAACCTATCCAAGTTATCGATGCAATAGCCCATTTCTATAAAGTTGACTACTCTAACGTACATCGTGGTATTCACACGCTTAGCCAGCGCGCTACCGAGCGCTTTGAAAACGCCCGCGAAACCGTTAGACAGTTTCTTTGTGCCCGATCAAAAAAGGAAATCATCTTTACCCGAGGCACCACCGAATCAATTAATTTGGTAGCCAAATCCTGGGGAAACGAAAACATACTCCCTGGAGATGAGATTCTTGTATCAGAAATGGAACATCACTCAAACATTGTACCCTGGCAAATACTCGCACAGGAAAAACAGGCTCGTGTTATTCCAATTCCGATAGGTGATGACGGTTCCCTAGATATGATCGCCTTTCATCGGCTCCTGTCGGCGAAAACTCGGATAGTTGCCATAACAGAGCTATCAAATGCCTTAGGTACTCTCCCACCACTAAGCGAAATAATTTCTGCTGCCCATAACGTTGGCTCTGTTGTTATGGTTGACGCCGCACAATCAGTAGCACACAAAGCAGTTAACGTTGCTGAGCTTGATTGCGATTTTTACGCTTTTTCCGGACACAAAATTTATGGCCCAAGTGGAATCGGGGTTTTGTATGCCAAGCAGGCATTGCTCGAAAATATGCCGCCTTATCAAAGCGGCGGAGATATGATTTCAGAAGTCTCTTTTAGCGGTACAACGTATAACGAGCTTCCATACAAATTTGAAGCCGGCACACCCAACATAGTCGGCGCTGATGGCTTAGCGGTGGCATTAGACTATATAAGCAATCTTGGCCTAGACAAAATTGCGCATCACGAGGCTGACCTTCTGAACTACGCAACCAAAAAGGCGCTCGAAGTTGAAGGACTCAGAATCGTTGGCTTCGCAAAACATAAAGCCAGCATCTTGTCATTTGTGGTTAATGGGGTCCACGCCACAGACCTAGGCACACTGCTTGACCAACAAGGGGTAGCTATCCGCGTTGGACATCACTGCGCAATGCCGGTTATGGAGCGTTTTAACCTGGCATCCACGGCACGAATTTCATTCGGCATTTACAACACCATAGAAGAAATTGATATTTGTTTTACCGCTATAAATAAAGCTCTTAAAATACTGACATAACCATGACTAACTCTATTATTGAATACGCAGATATGTCGCTCGACGAGCGTATTAAGGATTTAAAAGAACGAATCGTTACGGCCCTAAAAACAGTCTATGACCCAGAAATACCCGTCAATATTTACGACCTTGGGCTAATTTATACGGTTGATGTTGATGACGAGTACTTTGTTGACGTGGCGATGACGCTTACGGCTCCAGGGTGCCCAGTAGCTGACTCCTTCCCCGGCATTGTTGAAAATGCCGTGCGCGGGGTTGTTGGGGTGTCAGATGCTAGAGTTGAGCTAACATTTGAGCCACCATGGACTATGGAGTTGATGAGCGAAGAGGCGCGGCTTGAATTAGGTATGATGTAATGACCAAGCCAAAGCCATTAGTAAAACTTCCCAAAGATTAATTTCCAGGCACATCGAAAACGATATAATTTGCGAGATATGAGTGCATACAACAAAACTATAACCATATCTCTCGCGATACTCGCAGTTATCGGAATATTTTATGTACTAGTCGTAGGGAAAACCCTACTCGTGCCGCTAGCCGTTGCGGTAATGATTTGGTACATCATAAACGCCCTTAGTAAAACCTATCAAAAGTGGCTCATTCCGCAATTAGGCAAACCCGAGTGGTTAACTAAACTATTCGCTGTGTTATCAATCGGTGCGGCTGCATTCTTCGTTTTCAATATTATAGAGGCCAGCATTGGAACAGTAGTTGAACAGGTACCCGTATACCGAGCAAACCTAAATAGTTTAATTGGTGAATGGTTTAGCCAGTATGGCTTAGAAAAATACCTAGATGTAACTGAAATTACTCAATCAATTGAAGTTGTACCTTTTATTCGCGAATTAGGCACTGCACTTACTGGGCTTTTTGGGAAGTCCTTTTTGGTTTTAATCTACGTACTGTTTCTATTACTAGAACAAACTCGATTTGACTCAAAAATCGCGTCTTTATTTCCAAACACGGTACGCCGCACAGAAATTCGATCGTTAATAACCCGTACGCAAGACGACATTCAAACCTATATATGGATTAAGACCCTAGCAAGCATTACAACAGGATTGGCAAGTTACAGTATTTTGTTATTTGTTGGCGTGGATTTCCCGGAATTTTGGGCCTTTCTAATATTCATGCTCAATTACATACCAACAATAGGGTCCATAATTGCCACACTGTTTCCTGCCGTACTAACACTGGTGCAGTTTGAGGCCCCTTTACAGCCTTTTCTTATTGTTTTGCTTAGCGTTGGCTCTATTCAATTCCTTATTGGAAGCGTGATCGAGCCCCGATTATTAGGCGACTCGCTAAACTTGAGCCCACTGGTAGTTCTATTATCGCTCGCCCTGTGGGGCAGCGTGTGGGGGATTGCCGGTATGTTTTTATGTGTTCCGCTTACCGTAATATGTGTGATTATCCTTGCTCACTTTAGCCAAACACGGCCAATTGCCGTGTTACTTTCCGGAAACGGTAAACTTCGGTTTATAGAAAATTAGTTTTTATAATTTCGACTACAGAGCCTATAGAGTTTAGTGCCTCTTGCGCCAGCAATGCTCATCAACCTGCTAACCCGTAAGCTTATTTAAACTAATACCGGTTACCAGCGATCAGCGATCAGCGATCAGTAATTACGCCTATCCTGCTCTCCACTATGGCTTCTACCGATAATGTATTTATCCCTCAGTCCAGCTTTTCTCCTAGATATAGAAAGTTTTATTCACGTTTCTAGTTAGTCAGCGGCTCATCATCGGTAACCGATTCTTCCACTACAGCGCTTGCTCGCGAGAGTGCTATAGCTTTTAACAAATTCAATGCCTCGTTAAGCTGGTAATCAGTTATTTCGCCGTCGTTCTCATCACCCGCTGCGGTTAGATTCTCCTCATTATCCAGATGACCGCGTAAGTCTGCTTCCCTAACTCGCGGGCCGGACTCAGGTCGTGTGACCTCTAAACGTTCCACCAATATATCAGGCTCTATACCTTCAGCTTGAATGGACCGCCCATGGGGTGTGTAGTAGCGCGCTGTGGTTAACTTGATAGCACCGCTTCCATGGACGGGTAATATCGTTTGTACTGACCCTTTACCAAACGTTTTTGTACCGACGACCAACGCTCGTCTATGATCTTGCAAAGCTCCTGCTACAATTTCTGAAGCTGATGCAGACCCTCCA
>DNHK01000113.1 GCA_003485905.1 Gammaproteobacteria bacterium
TGACAGGTAAAATCACCGGCTGAATGTAAATGCTACACCATCTTAAGAGAGATCTATCATGATACGCAAAACAATTTTTATTTCTGGTATTGCCTCAATTCTATTACTACTAGCAGCTTGTGGAAACGATTCACCGACGGAACAAGTTGAGGTTGAAGTGAATGTGCAGCCGCAAGTAGCTGCTCAAACTGGTGGCGAGCAGCCTGCGGCTACTCCACGGCAGCAAATGACACCTGAAGAAAGGGCTGCTGCTAGAGAAGCTCAAATTCAAAGATCAGCCGCCGCTGAATTCCCTACCGCTGCATTGTTAGACCCTAATACTGCGAGCCTAGAGGAGCTATCTGTATTACCTGGGGTGAGCGCGGAGACGGCTCAGAAAATCGTCGATGGGCGCCCATATGCGACACCATCAGAGTTTCACGCTGCGATAAGTACAGGTTTGAGTGAAGAAGACATCCATGCCGTCTACCACGGAGCATTTGTAAAGGTGGGTTTGAATTCAGGAGCCAATGAAGACTTTCTATTAGTACCAACAACGATAGCCCCAAATCGGTTGGCTCACGAGTTCGAGGAGTATCGTCCGTATGATTCAATGGAGCAATTTCGTCGTGAAATGAGCAAATACGTTAGCGAAAAGGAAGTTGAATTTCTTACGCGCTACGTAACATTAGACTAGTTAAAAAGGCGACAACAGGGTTTATAGTTGATCCGGGACAAAGCTGACCCGGAATGTTAATCGGGTCAGCTCAAATATTATAAAAACGTAGCGGAATTAAATGAAAAATAAAACTTTATACGTCCTCGTGCTTTTAGCGCTTGGTGTCAATAGCGTGGTTGCTTTTGCGCATCATTCATCTACCTCAACATTTAGCGCTGATGAAACTATTAGCGTTGATGGGGTCGTTACAGAGTTTCGATTTAGAAACCCTCACGTTCTTGTTTATCTCGACGTCACCAATGCAGATGGCAGTGTGACTAACTGGATGAGTGAGGGCCCATCTGCTACCAGTTGGAAGCGATCTGGATGGGCGCCGGATTCTTTAAAACCTGGCGATATCCTTCGTGTGGCAGGGAACTCTACACTTGATGGCTCACCGATGGTTTGGATTGATACCATGGGGCTGCTAGATGGGAGTGGCGGAAATGTAGTCGCGGAACTCAAACCGGGTGAAGACCCTGCGGTCGCACTGAGTGGTGCAGAAGTTGCTGACGCTGAGCCAGTTGAGTCAGCAGAAATTACCTTTTTATCACCAACCTTATCAACCGGTGAGCCAAACTTTACTGGTACTACCATGAATATCAGAGCCCTCTCAGCCAGAGGAGGACCGGATGGTGATGATGCAGATATGCCTTATAACGCAGTGGGGCTCGCTGCGCTTGAAGCTTGGGATTTAGAGAATGATCCTCAGGTGTTTTGTGACCCTCCGGGTTTGGTGCGACAGGGGGGATATACGCCGTATGGACAAATAATCACTCAATACCCGGATCATGTGGTTATAGAGTACGAAGAGTATGGAAGTCGTCGCGCGATATTTTTTGGTGATGAGATCCCAAAATCAGGTGTTCGTAGTCATTTGGGAGATTCAGTTGCCCGTTATGAAAATGGATCGCTGATTATAGAAACAGTTAATTTACTTGCTAACGCGAGTGGCCATCGCGGTAGACCATTAAGCGATAAAATACGAGTAACTGAAGTACTAACTCGTATTGATGATCCTGAGTATGGAACACTGCTAAAGACTGAGACCACCGTGGTTGACCCGGAATTTTTAACCGAGCCATGGACGATTAGCAGAACTAAACTGTACTCAGAAGACTATGAGTTCATAGAAAATGATTGCGTGCCACCGCTTCGAGAGCGACCAGCCAATGTGTGGCAAGAATAGGGTCACCGGAATAAGCTAGCTTATTATTCTTTTACATCCGTTCCAGCTTCACTGTTTAAGTGCGGCTGGAACGCTGTAACTTCTTGACAGACTTCCTTTAGGTGGCAGCCAGCGAGTTGATCTCTGGCTCTTAACTAAATTGCCCCTTGCTTATTAGTGCCGGGTATCGGGATGGTCCCTCTGTCCTACCCGTTTCACTAGCATGTAATGACGACGCGGCTTTAAGTTTAGTCAGTGTTTAGGTTTCTGTATCTGCAAATATATGCATATATGCATATATGTATTGACTAATATATCGGGTGTTGATAGATTGCTGTTCCTGAATATTGGTTCACAGTAAGGAGGTCAACATGCCAAGCCGAATCGTGGTTGCCAAAGAACTCGCAGAAATTTTCAAAGTAATTGCTCATCCGGATCGAATTCGTTTGATAGAAGAGCTTTCGAAGAGCGAATGCGACGTGAGCACCCTGGCGAGTTCACTCGGTCTATCGGGGCCTCGAGTATCACAGCATCTGAACCAACTCCGGCTAAATCGAATGGTTAGTGAACGTCGTGACGGTCAGCGACATATTTACTCGCTGATACAGCCGGAGATAGCTACTTGGATTGTCGAAGCATTGGCCTTTTTAGGGGGGCGAGGTACGACAATTCCGAAGAGTAAGATTAATACGGCTCGCCGTTTGTGGAGTCAGGAATCTGATGCACACTAGATTTATCTGATGTCTACAAGCTGCTCAGTTAAAAAGTACCTTTATCAATAAACTCAAATACTAGGAGTAAGTTTTCATGCCAAAGTTCGCTGCAGGCGTCGTTCAATTTCAGTCCAAAGTGTTCCCGGAAAAGCAGGGTCTATTTGAAACCTTGAGTCACGGGCAATCACCCGAGGCTCTTTTTATCACTTGTTCAGACTCTAGAATTGAAACCGCAATGATTACCCAGACAGAGCCTGGGGAACTGTTTATATGCCGCAATGCCGGAAATATAGTCCCGCCACACACTCATCATACGGGTGGGATGACAGCTTCCATCGAATTTGCCGTTGCGGCGCTTAATGTGCCACACATTGTTGTGTGTGGTCACACCGAATGCGGAGCGATGAAAGGAGCTATGAATCCCGAGGGATTGGATAGTTTGCCCCATGTCAAAGAGTGGCTTGGTTACACCAAAGCTGCTGTGGACATCGTCAATGAGCTCGGACGAGACATGACTGATGATGAAAAGATGGCATTGCTTTTAAGACACAATGTTATTTTGCAGCTACAACACTTGCGTACTCATCCAACGGTCGCGACTCGCCTCGCACAAAAGGAACTGACCTTGCATGGTTGGGTGTATGACATTAAGACTGGCGGTGTTGAAGCCTATGACGAAGTATCTGGTGAGTTTTCGCCGGTGTCAGAGCTTTATGCGGCAGAAGTTGCCAAACATGCTGCCCATTTTGCGGCTCACTAGTTCGTTTTAAGGAGGAGATAGTTATGAAATTTTTTGATACTTCACATATGCGTGGAGATATATTTGGTGGTCTGACTGCTGGTATTGTTGCTTTGCCTCTTGCGTTGGCATTTGGTGAAGCTTCTGGGGCAGGTCCTATCGCCGGACTTTGGGGCGCTATTTTTGTCGGGTTTTTTGCGTCTTTATTTGGTGGTACAGAGACTAATGTGTCTGGACCTACCGGCCCTATGGTAGTTGTGTTTGCAGGAGTGTTTGCGTCACTATCCGGAGATCCAGCCCTGATATTTGCTGCTGTTGTACTCGCGGGGGTCCTTCAAATACTTATGGGCGTATTTCGCGTTGGCCGTTATATCCGATTGGTTCCATACCCAGTGGTGTCCGGTTTTATGACCGGCATAGGCTGCATTATAGTTGCGCTTCAAACGTCACGATTATTCGGCCATGAACCAGATGGCGGTGGAACTATTAACGCCTTGGCTGCAATTCCAGGAGCAGTCACCGATCCAGTGTTCGCTGCGTTGATTGTTGGTTTGGTTACTTTGGCGGTGGTTTTTTTCTGGCCTGCTAAATTGAACCGTTTTCTTCCCGCTCCTTTGGCGGCTCTAATAATCGGAACGCTACTTAGTTTGGTTGTTAGAGGCGCACCGATACTCGGTGATATTCCTACTGGATTGCCTTCTTTTATTATGCCAGCGCTTAGTCAGGATACTTTCGGAATAATAATTGAGGGTGCAATTATCCTGGCATTATTAGGGGCAATAGATAGCCTACTAACCTCGCTAGTTGCTGACAATATGACTCGTACTCGACACAACTCAGACAAAGAGTTAGTTGGCCAAGGTATTGGTAATACCATAGCAGGATTGTTCGGCGCTATCCCGGGTGCTGGAGCGACGATGCGTACGGTTGTTAACATACGAACGGGAGGTCATACCAAGATTTCAGGTATGTTGCACTCGCTCGTGCTGCTAGCTATTGTGCTAAGTCTATCGCCTCTTGCGTCGCAGATTCCGCACGCCGTGCTTGCGGGTATCCTCGTTAAAGTAGGATATGACATCATGGATTTCGCATATCTAAAACGGGCGCATAAGGGGCCACGTTGGGATCTGGTATTAATGACCGCGGTGCTAACGTTGACCGTCTTTGTTGACTTGATCACTGCTGTTGCCGTTGGTGTTGTCATGGCGGCCTTAGCATTTGTTAAACGATTGGCTGATTTGCAATTGAAAGAGGTTGTCGTAGAGCAGCGTAATACCGGTACTGAAGAAGAATTAGCACTGCTAGAAAGTACCAACAACAAGGTTACACTGTTCGATTTCCTCGGGCCGTTAAGTTTTGGTGCAGCCGCCGATCTTGGTCATACAGTGCGAGAGAAAGTTCAGGAGCACACTAGTGCAATCGTATTGGATTTTCAGCGCCTATCGTTTATCGACGTATCTGCAGCCCGTGCAGTAGAGACGATTACCCGGGATGCCCACGATGCTGGCAAGACAATCTATATTTCTGGCATGAATGAGGAGGTGACTCGAATGCTGGAGGGATTGGGCGCTGATGAATATATTTCAAAGGAATCGCGCTATGAGAATCGTCTCGATGCAATACGTGCGGCAGTAAAGGAAGTGATGGATCCGGCTGCTGCGACCGCGTCTTAGATGCAAAATGTTGCAGTTGGTGACGTTAGTCGCCAACTGCAACTCCTTTACCGTTATCAAGCATTAAGTTGGCATGAACGAATGCCTGGCTCGTTTGTTGACAAGGAAGTAAGCGGTAAGTCGTTAAGCCAGCGTGTACTTTAGCTGCAGCGTTCCAATAGAACCGAATCAATGCTACCGGATGGAGTAAATTCGAAAACTTGACCGTAGAAATCTAGTTCTGAATTTAGAGCCTTAATATTATTAGCCGGTTGTCGAAAACCGTGTCCTTCGCCTTCAAATGGTAAGTATGCCGTCGGGATACAATTCTCTACCAAGGCTTGGAATATCAATTCAGATTGAACTGGCGGTACAACCTCGTCTTCGAGCCCCTGTAGTAGAAGCAGTGGCGATCGAATTTTGTCCACGTGATGAATCGGTGATCTAGCAAGGTAGACATCTCGCGCTTCTGGGTATGTCCCTATCAATTGATCCAAATATCGTGACTCGTATTTATGGGTGCCTCCTTTATACAATACTTCCAGATCGCTAATGCCAAAGTAACTGGTGCCCGCAGTGAACACGTTTTCAAATGCCATCGCTGCGAGTACCGTATAGCCGCCTGCGCTGCCGCCTCGTATGGCGACCTTGCTATCATCTATGAAATTGTTCGTTGCTAACCACTTAACGCCGCTAGCGGCATCTTCAATATCGACAATGCCCCAGTTTGGGTACAGTTTTTTTCGATAAGCACGTCCATAACCCGTACTGCCTCTGTGGTTTACATCGAAAACGGCGAAGCCTCGGCTTGTCCAGAATTGAATAGAGGGATCTAGCGTGGAATAAGATGCGCTAACCGGACCACCATGAACCTTAACGATAAGAGGAGGGAGCGTACCTTCTGGTCCAGAAAAACGGTCATTTTTGGGTGGATAGTAGAATCCGTAGGCTTCTTCTTGCTGGCCAGTAGGAAACGTAACGTATTGTGGGGTAGACAAAAACT
>DNHK01000173.1 GCA_003485905.1 Gammaproteobacteria bacterium
ATAACTAACGCCTTCGTACAACGTTCTGGTTCTGGCAAGAACGTCTTTATTATCCTTACTTATGGCAAGAATTCCGTTGGCAATATCATCTGGCATGCCATTTCGAAGCGCATTTGCGACTCCGCGGCGCTGCTCGTCTTCTCTACCCCAGCGAAGATCTTGAAGTTCATCTCCGCGACCCCGACATACATCCACAGTTGAAGTTCGCCACCCATACCCCGGAAACACCAAAGGATCTGAACCGGCATCCATGCGTTCTTCACCGACCGTTACACAAAGCTCTGGGTGTGCACGCAAACTAAGATTCCCATTTGGTACAAACGTCCAGGCCTGCAATTCAGAATCACTACATTCCTTTACATATAAATCAGCACCTGGTTGAGTTGAACCGGCTGCCAAACAGCGATCATATGCAGGTATCGAAACATGACCGCTTGCCTCATCCACCCACTTAAACATTTGATCGACATTATCTTCGCCATATTTACAGGTATGTAAACGCAAAGGCTCATCAGGACGTGCATTAACACCAAAACCTGCAACATCGAGGCAATATCCGCGTTGTTCATCCAATGGGGCTGACGTGCGTAAATAGCCGCCATCAGCAATCGAAGGGGATGCAAATAAGAAGCACAATATGGCCGCAAATGTGTAACGACCCACGTGTAGCTTCTCTACTTTAGTGGTTATTACTTTAGTGGTCATTGCGCTATTTACGGTCATAGTCTCTCTAAATTAGTATTCTGAAGTTATTGCCGAACCACTTACTACATATTTGAAATCGTGCCTTTTAAACAAACTAACTTAAAGAGTGCCTTGCATATAAGGTTGTAGGTAAATCGTCAGCCGTCGCATTATCTTTCAGCGGCTAATAAATTTCCAACAAAATAGAAGACGGCATACGAGATGTTACGAAACGTCAAAACCGGCGGTTAACCAACATTTACTCAGACACTCGTTCTAACGACCTACCCTGGAGAGGCCCCTTAGCCTAAAACTCTGAGTAAAGACTTTATTCAGCCGAGCCAAACCTCTATCACATCACAGAGTTGTCAAAGGTTTGGTGTTTTGGCTCAAAGAATATCGAGTATTAGTTCTTCAGCTTCTTCAATAGTAATTTCACCAACTTTGGTGTGCCGAACTACACCATCTCGATCGACGAATGCTGAATGTGGAAGTACGCCAATCGTATTACCGTAGCTATCGCTTAATTCGAATACCGAAGTCATTTCACCGTAAAGCAACGGGTAACTAACTGGAGTTTTCTCAAGGAAGACATTAATCTTTTCCAACTCATCTGCCGCTATCCCAATAACTTCAAAGCCTTGGTCTGCATACTTTTCGTGCAACTCCATTAGCGCAGGCATTTCTTTTCGACAAGGAACACACCAAGTAGCCCAAAAATTCACCAATAGGGGTTTGCCGTTCCATTCGTCTGAACTACGCATTGTGCCTTCCAGGTCCGATAACTCGAACCCGTGCACCATTACAGGCGCGCTTTCCAATTCTTCGTTCTGAACAGATTCTACGACGGGTTCAGGCGCCGCCACAGATGGTTCAGTCACAACAGGCTCTACTATTGCGGCTTCTGCTACCACTGGAGGTTCCCCCTCCGTACAAGCTGCTGTAACCAAAGTTAAAGCCGCGAACAATAGGATAAGGCCGCGTCGACAATGATGGTTCAAATTGATGATCAAATTCAACATAATTACTACTCTCCAAGGGTATATTTTATACATAAAAATCGGTGTATTAAGTGCCATAAGTTACTTTAGGGTTACCTTTTTAATTACTAAGGGCTGTTTACCCAAGTATTTATATCGCGCTTATCAATCTATAGCGTAAGTTTCACGCCGCTCGTCAGCTGTTAGTCACAACATTAACCAGCTTATCCGCTCGCGGGGTAATTTGGCCTATAACAGCCTGCGCTAGTGTACCAGCCTTAGCGAGCGATTTAGAAAACGCGCTCATGTCCTCTGGATCAACGGCGATCAGCAGTCCGCCGGATGTCTGCGCATCCGACATCAAAATTTGATCTTCCATTGACACCCCATCAGACCAATTTGTCACCAAACAAGCTGCCTCATGATTACGTCTTGTTCCGCCGGGAACAACATCGCTAAGTACTAAATCCTTTGCACCAGGGATAACAGGTAGTTTACTGGCATCAAGTGTGGCGCTTTGACCACTAGCTTCGAGCATATTGCCTAAGTGGCCCAACAAACCAAAACCCGTGACGTCGGTAACCGCATGAACCGCATCTCGATGTATTTGAATAACCTTAGATGCGTCAGCATTTAGTTTCGCCATACTCTGAATCGCCGGCTCTAACTGCTGTTCATTTATTAAGCCACGCTTTAATCCCGTTGTCATAATCCCGGTACCGAGCGGCTTGGTAAGCACTAGTAAATCACCTACCTTTGCATTTGCGTTACTAATGAGTTCGCTGAGCTTCACTTCACCTATCGCAACCATTCCGAACTTTGGTTCAGCGTCGTCTATTGAGTGACCACCAAGTACAAAAATTCCAGCTTGCTTTGTGACATCAGTAGCACCTCGCATTGCCTGATTTAATAACGGAAGCATATCCGGGTCTCTTGGCCAGGCGACGATACTTAAAGCAAATAATGGTGTAGCGGCCATCGCATACACATCACTAAGCGCATTTGCAGTCGCAATCGTCCCGAATGTATAAGCGTCATCTACAATAGGCGTGAAGAAATCCAGTGTCGCTACAATTGCCCTGTCGTCACCGACTTGATATACGGCAGCATCGTCTTTGGTAGAGGCATCTATCAATGATCGTGGATCGTCAACCATCGGCAAATCCTTCAGCACGGACGCAAGCTCCTTCGCGCTTAACTTACAGGCACAGCCCCCACCATGCGACAAACTAGTTAACTTAAAAGGTTTTTGTGATTCTGAACCGCTGCTCATGTTGATTTCCGTTGACGTAGAGTGACTAATGGAACAAATAGTGGTCTAACTAGTGGACTAAATAAATGAACTGAAAAAACAGGCAAGATTCTTAAATATAGCTGGGAAATATGCATAGTTATAATAAATTGAAGATACAAATTGAATCTAGTTTGTTATTGGTACATTAATGCGGAATGATATTTGCGATTGTGTTACACGTTAGGTGTCAGATTCAAATGTAAATTTGAGCGCAGTCGACGAGAGATAACATCGATACCTATATTTATTAACGCAGTAATAATTATCAACAGTATCGCACGGTCCATACGTAATTCCTGTATCGCACTATCAATGTAAAACCCCAGTGTGGATATACCGAGAATCCCCAGTATCGCTGTTTCCCGAAAGATAATTTCCCAACGGTAAAACAAAAAAGCCAAAAATTGACCGTAAACTCTTGGTACAACTTCAAATAAATATCGGTTCACACGGCTTACGGAACTATCAGCTCGAAACGCCAAGCTACCACTATGTCGACCCAGTAAATGCCCAATAATCGCACCATTGTGTACGGCAATAGCAACCACTGCAGGCAACATCGAAGGCCCCCAAAGCTGTAAGAGCATGTAGGCCAGCATATATTCGGGAGTAGACCGGAGCACAACAAGAAGTATTTCCCAGAAACTTCGCGCAGGTCGTTTAAAAAACTTTTTTGAAACTAGCGGGAATAGAAATAGTGCCAGCAAAGCTGTCGCCACTAACGATATTTGAGTCAGTACCAAGGTATCCCATATGCCGGGTAATGCTTGCTCAGTAAAGATAGACCAGAACCAGTTCCTCAAATCTGCGAACACGCTGGCGTTAAGCTCAACGGCACCTCTTAGCGGATACGGCACAATGTCATGGCTAAAAAAACGAGCGATATTATCAAACGATACCGGTTTGATTTCAGGCAGCAAAACTATCGCAGTAATCAAATACATTGGCAGCAATGCCTTGCGCATCCATAAACCAAGTGTACTTATCAGCAAATAAAAGATTAGCAGTAGCGCCCAGACTTCTGAATAATTTCCCTGACTAAAAGCCGACTCCAGCGTAAATCCCAGTGTAGGCAGGCCGATAAACCCTAGAATAGCGCTAGATCGAAGCCCGCATTCAAATCGATATCGGGTGTAGGATCTAAAATGCATCCAAACATCTGGCACCTTGCTATATAAAAATTTCGAAACGCTATCTACATGGAAAAATAATTGATCACGCCTCCGATAGCCGGATTCCTCCATGATCTCGGAATAAACTTTGGCGAACACCCCGCTATATGGAATTGCAATTGCCAGTACTCCGGTAATTACCGATAGACCAAATATTTGTAGCAAAATTAATGCCCAGAAAATCTCATGCACGGCTCGAACGAACGCGCATACAGCTCGCACCAAACGCCGGTGAAAATGTAGCGACAGAAAAAAACCGATGACACAGCTTAGCGAAACGCCTAGCAGAGCAAAGCTTGTGGTATTGACCAGAAGCCTGAAGGCGAACGAAATATTATTAATTGAAGGATTAGCAACCCCCGAGAAAAAGCGGGTAAATTCTAACCAGGGGTCACTTGGGTATATTTCAAAATCTACGGGAATAAGGCAAATTAGTGCAAGCGCTATAAACGATACGCTAACCCAGGAACGTGCCCCTAATTTATACGAGGTAGAGCCCGTATTCACAGCATTCATCTAATCATTCTGGTAGAGCCCGATTAAATCTACTCGATTAAGATCACAAGCAGGGGAATCCAAAGCTATCGACCCATTGCTTAATCCGATTACACGATCAGCGTAATCGAGCGCATGGTCCACATCATGCAAAGCAAGTACAACGGTATTATGGGTAGTAACAATTGTATTTAGAATGTCGCATGACTGGTGTTCGTCCAGCGAGGAAACAGGCTCATCACCCAGAAGAATATCCCTTTGAGCATACAATGCCCTAGCTATAGCGACACGTTGTTGCTCTCCGCCAGAAAGTTCTCCAACTGGTACAAATAGCTTGTCATTGAGGTTTAAGGAGCGATGAAGTTTTGTAACCAGCCTTTTCTCCTCTGACAAGGGATACACAAGATTTACAAAATTATAAGTTCTAGAATGCTGATCTAACTTCCCCATAAAGGTATTGTGAAAAGAAGATAGACTTGCTACCAAACCAAGGTCTTGTGGAATCAATGCACAGCCCGCAGTTTGCTGCTTCTGCATTAAACTAAGCAAAGTGGATTTACCCGAGCCACTTTTACCTATCAGCGCAACTTTTTCGCCTGTTTCAATACTAAAAGAAAAATTCGATAGAACAGTCTTGTCGCCATAAGCGGCTGACTCTTCC
>DNHK01000135.1 GCA_003485905.1 Gammaproteobacteria bacterium
TTCATCATCTGAATCAGGCGAGATATTCTCAAACAAAGGTGTTGATAAGTAACGCTCTCCCGTGTCGGGTAACATTACTAGAAAGGTGCTGTCAGCCGGTGCCGTTTCGGCAACTTTAAGCGCTGCCCACATAGTAGCTCCACCCGAAATACCATAGAAAATGCCTTCTTCTGTAGCAAGACGTTGCGCAGTATCAATAGCTCCGTCATCCGGAATCAGAACAATTTCGTCAAGTACTTTTTTATCCAACACACCAGGAATAAAGTCGGGCGTCCAGCCTTGAATTTTATGGGGAGCCCAATCCTTACCAGACAACAGCGCCGCATTTTCGGGTTCTGCGCCTATGATTTTAATTTCAGGCCTCGCCAATTTAAGCACTTCGCCGGCGCCGGTCATGGTGCCTCCGGTACCCCAGCCGCTCACAAAAAAGTCCAAATCTCTATTTGCAAAATCGCTCAAAATCTCTGGGCCGGTAGTATTGCGATGGTAGGCTGGGTTTGCGGGGTTCTCGAACTGATCGGCTTTGAACCAACCGTGCTGCTCCGCTAATTCTTGGGCTTTCTTTACCATGCCCGAGCCGCGCTCTGCAGCAGGAGTCAATATTACTTTCGCACCAAGGCCCTTCATTATCTTTCTACGTTCAACTGAGAACGATTCAGCCATAGTTGCTACGAACGGGTATCCCTTTGCAGCACAGACCATAGCTAACGCTATCCCTGTGTTACCTTAAGTTGCTTCTACCACCGTTTGTCCAGGTTTTAGCGTCCCTTTTTTTTCAGCATCTTCGATAATAGCGATTGCTAGGCGGTCTTTAACCGACGCCATTGGGTTGAAAGCTTCAACTTTCACGAACATAGACTGATTTTTTGGGGCTATACGGTTGAGCTGTACAATTGGTGTATTACCAATGGTTTCTAAAATATTGTTATAAATCACAGTAACTCCTTTATAAATAGGGGGTATTGAAGGCAATATGTGTGCAGCTTAAGACAACTTTGTTGGGGTGTCGAATTTTAGTCCAAATAAATGGTTCGATATCGCGACAGATATCAACAAACAGTAGAGGCAGTGGGAGCAGTGGAGAATTTTAGGTTGAGCAACAACACTGAGGAAATGAATTTGGATTTGATCCATACTTTTCTTTCAAACTCGTATTGGGCGAAGAACATTCCTATTCCAACCTTCAAACGATCACTGGAAAATTCGTTATGTTTTGGGGTTTTTAGTGAACTGAATGAGCAGGTGGCTTTTGCGCGGATGGTTACTGATTACGCAACAACAGCTTATCTTGCGGATGTTTTTGTAGTTGAAGATTTCCGTGGCCACGGTATTGGAAAGTGGCTTTTGCAACAAATATTGGAGCACCCTGAACTACAAGGGTTACGGCGTATAACACTTGCTACAAGAGATGCACACAGCCTTTATCAACAATTTGGTTTTACTCCCCTGAATAATCCGGAAATATTTATGGAGATTTGGAATCCTGAAGTGTATTCCCATAAGTAGATACTACTTTCGTTACGGCAAATGTACGTAATGTCACTAAGCGACTGAGGAGGTATTTAGAGTGAAAATAACAGTAACGAGAATTGCATTAGTTGCTACTTTGGCTGGGATTTTGTACGTGCCTCTTAGTGGCGCAGTACAACTCAATCAGAGTTGGCGGAATGCTGATCAATCTAGTGCGGGTTTTGCACCGTCTCCGGCGGTAAGTCAAGAAGCGGTAGTTCAAGTGTATGTTGCCAGAGTTGTCCGTTGGCGAGGTATTTTTGCAGTTCACCCATGGGTGTCGATTAAGCCCAAGGGAGCTGATGCTTATACTGTATACCAAGTCCTTGGATGGCGAGCCAGACGAAATCAGCTAGTGGTTGTCGCTAATGAAGATGTTCCGGATCGACACTGGTTTGGTAATAAACCTGATCTACTTGTGGATTTACGCGGCGCAGCAGCTGAGGCAGTAATCGATCCAGTGTTAAAGGCCATCGAATCTTACCCCTTTGCGGATAGTTACAGTCAGTGGCCCGGACCGAACAGCAATACCTTTATCGCACATATTGGCAGACAAGTACCCGGGTTACGGTTGAATCTGCCTGCTACGGCGATAGGTAAGGACTATCTAGGTAAAACAAGTTTTGTGGCCAAAGCCCCTAGTGGCACAGGTTATCAGCTATCTTTGTTTGGACTGTTTGGCGTATTACTGGCGTGGGAAGAAGGGCTAGAGATTAATGTACTAACGTTTAATCTCGGTTTTAACCCTTTTAAACTGCATGCGAAATTTCCGTTTATTGGCTCCGCAGGGATCACTCTACCGGAAGAAAAGTAACGGTCAATTTTACAAATCCTCGGGCAGTACGATACCGTATTCGCGTCGTTTTTCACGCCAAATTTTTATCAGATTGATTCGTTTCTCAGGGTTTGATTCTGATAAATCTATTGCTTCACCAGGATCACTCTTGAGGTTGTGGAGCTTGAAGTTTCGCTCGTCGAACGGTCGATCAATAGAAACCAGTTTCCAGTCCCCTTGGCGCACATATGCACGCTGACTTTGCGTCAACACGGTAACGTAATTGTCGTCGTGAACACTTTCAGCTGCACCTGTAATGTAAGGCCAGGCAGATTCACCTATCATCGGTGCTTTGTCGTCAGGATAAGCGCCACCCGCGAGTTCAAGAAAAGTCTGCGTTAGGTCGGGTACTGCGATATAGGTATCAGAAATACGTGTCTCTCCATTGACGCCGGGACCGGTGACAATCATTGGCGCGATTATTCCACCCTCTGTGGTAAACCCTTTGTAGCGCTTAAAGGGCGCCGAGCCAGCTTCAGCCCATTGGGGGCCGTACGCTACCCAGGAGTCGGGTTTGCCCATATTTTCGTAGCTGTTGTTATACAGTGATCTCACGTTGTTAACGTATGGACCAGTGTTGTAAAAGTCCTCGCCCGCTGCGCCATTGTCTGCCATGAAAACAATTAACGTGTTGTCGTATAGGTTGTTAGTGCGTAAATATTCGATTAGGCGTCCCACGTGACCATCTAGGTTATCGACCATCGCCGCGTAAAGCTCCATTTTACGCGATTCATTTCGCTGTTGCTCAGGACTCAATTCGTTCCAAAGGGTAATCGCGCCGTTACGTGGTGGTAGCTGCGATTCAGGGGGGATTATCCCCGAGCTTTTTAGGCTGGCAAATCGCTGCTCTCGCAAGACGTCGTAACCCATGTCGTAGCGACCGGAGTACAGGTCGAGTTCGTCTTCCGGTACTTGCAGAGGCCAGTGTGGTGAGGTGTAGGCCGCGACCATAAAAAATGGCTCGTCACTATCTTTATCGGTCTCTAAGTACTCAAGTAGTTTATTGGTATACACCTCAGTTGAATACCCGCCATCAGGCCACGAAACCTGTTCATCACCATCCCAATACACAGAGCCGCCCCCAGGACGGAACCCTACATTGTTAAAGTGATTTCCTGCGCCAAAGGACATTACGTATGACTGCCGGAACCCCGCTGCCTTTGGGAGGTGTCCGATTTCTTCTCCTAGGTGCCACTTTCCGGCTATATAGGTTCGGTAACCCACATCCTGTAGTAACTGAGGTAAGAGTGCGACACGATCAGATAGGACGTTCTCGTAACCGGCTAGGCCCGGGATAACAGGACCGGAAGAACCTCCCTGTACTGCAAGCCCGGCGACATTATTGTTGTTGCCGGAAAACAGCATTGCCCGGGTTACCGCACAAGTCGGTGCGGTGTGGAATTGAGTGAAGAGTTGCCCCGAGTTGGCGAGTGCATCGATATTCGGGGTATTGATATCACCCCCGTAGACGCCGAGGTCTCCATAGCCAAGTTCGTCCGCTATGATAAGTAGAATATTTGGACGTTCTTGGGCCCAAGCGGAAGAATTGCACAAGCTGACCAACGTAACTACAAATAGCATATTCGTAGTTGAAATAACTTTATCGATAGCTCTCATTATATTTTTCGATTTAGACTTCCGCTTACGCGAGGAATATATGACTACTTTGCTCATATCGTTTTTACTTAATTGTGGCTAGCCCCGTATCACTTAAGATTACCTCATCTGCGTTCCACTTTGGCAGATTATCACACAATATTTTCTTAGAAATTGTAAGGTCGCTTAGACTAAGAAAGTTAAGAGCGGCAAGCTACTTAAGTTTGGCGTTTATAGTGAAGACGGGATTTAGAGGTCCATCGATGCAAGTAGCAGAATCGAATTCGGGAAGTGCGCGTATTTTCTACGGGTGGTATGTGGTTATGGCTTGCGTGGTCGGCACAGCCATGGGCTGGGCCGTAGCAGTTATATTCAGTTTTAGCTCGTTCGCGCCCCTATTGCACAATGAGTTTGGCTGGAGTTTTACATCAATAGGCGTTGCGATGGCACTGTTCGGGTGGTGCATAGTCATTACGTCCCCAGTGGTTGGATGGTTAATCGATAAACATGGGCCGCGACGAGTCTTGCTGCCATCGATTTTCTTACTTGGCTTGGTAGTTTGCTCAATGTCCATGTTGAATTCGTCGATTATCAGCTTTTATGTCGGTATGAGTCTGATGGGGATCTTTGGTGCTGGTACTGGAGTGGCTCCGTATTCGAAGATTCTATTAGGGTGGTTTGACAAAAAACGAGGGCTGGCTTTAGGCATTG
>DNHK01000421.1:0-879 GCA_003485905.1 Gammaproteobacteria bacterium
CTGGAGTTAATTAGTGGGGGTCAGAACGGCCACGGTGGCTGTTAATCCCATTTGTCCCGACCGCTTAACCAAATCCTTTGCCCTAAGATGCATCTATCGCATTTGCCCGATACCGAAACAACTAGTCGTTTACTATGCCAGTAGATTTAGCAACCCCATCGATCACAAGTTGAGGTTCTGATCCCACGCCAATCAGTTCCGGCCTGCTGTCGAGATATTCTTTCACGCCATCTAGGCGCTCGAAGTTTGACAAAAATTCAGAAAGGAAGGGATACGGATCTAAAAGATTTTCATCAAGATATAGCGCAAGATTGACGTGGTGGAAGACGCCAAAATCACAATAAAAAGGATTGTCGCCAAAGAAGAATGGTGTCGTCGGTTTCGATTCTAGGATTTGCTCGAAATCCTCAAAGCGAGGCGCTAACTGCTCGATTAACTTGCTTCGCATCGATAAAAATTCCTCACCCACAGCAAAATTAATAGTTGGGTTCAGGGGCCGGAATAATTCTTGGGAGGCTTCGTAAAGGGCGTCCACTTCCGCAAGCAAAAGTGCATCATCTGGCTTAAGCCCCGTTAATTCTGCTAAGTATCGGGTGATTGCACCGCTTTGGAAGATTTCAGTAGATTCATTGACAACTAGCAGCGGAAGCTGACGATAGAGGACAGATGATTTCACTTCATTCCACGGCCGTGAAAAGTAATCCCACCCCATCTCATAAGAATAAGGAGTGCCCGAATAGTGCAGCATTAATTGGGGGGCTTCCGCTAACGCTCGCATTTTAAAATAAACCAATCTTAGGTTAGGCATTCAAAGTCTCCCTTCCGATGGTGATGATCTCAGGTGTATGTTGTACTTTTAATACTTGCATATGTGCTATA
>DNHK01000421.1:931-2343 GCA_003485905.1 Gammaproteobacteria bacterium
TTTATCGTCGCCACTTAAATTCTGGCTTCGCAGTTCTCGCAACGTAACATTGTTCATCTTCATCCTGTAACTGTTACATCTTTACGCTGTACTGTTGTTGCCGCCCGATTCTAGCGCTCTACCGGCAAAATTCTTTATCTACTTGATATCTCTCAAGATTATCAAGTATCACCTAATGGATTATTATGACTACAAGCAACACCGAAATTCGAGAACTACCACCTACCATTCTTTCCTTCGTGAAAGATCTTCCCAACATATGCTCACTTGCGGGATTAGCCTGCACGATTTTGTCCATCTACTTCAGCATTCTCGGAATATTTTACGCCGCAATGATTGGCATGATCTGGGCAGTTGCTTTTGACTGGGCGGATGGACTTATTGCACGAAGAATGCAAGGGCGGACAGGCAACGAGCGGATTTTTGGTGGCCAGCTTGACGTATTAATAGACATTGTAAGCTATGGAGTCGCTCCGGCTGTTCTTCTGCTGAGTTTTGGAAATTTCGATCCAATATTCCTGGCAGGAGCTTTTTTAATGCTTGCTGCCAGTGCGATACGCCTGAGTTATTTCAGCACTTTTGGCCTTTCTGACGAGTTGAAATATACCGGCCTGGCTCTCGATAACAACAATATTATGCTGGTTTTCATATTTTTACTCGAAAGTATATTGAGCCAGGGAATTTTTTCAGTCGTGCTTTATATAAGTGGCGTAGGACTTGCGATCCTGAACGTGTCTCAGATCAAGACTCCCAAACTTTCTGGTAATCCGCGCAATGTTTATTTCCTTGCGATTTATACGCTCGCAATGTCAGCCGTTTATGGCTGGAAACTTCTATAGAAGGTAACGAGATTGAAAAGACACGACTGCGCAAAATATTTTATTTGAGGAGTTAATTAGCACAATGATTGTATATACGGTAGGCACTTTTGATTTGTTACATGTTGGGCACCTGGCATTACTGGAGTACTGCCGTACATTAGGTGATGTCGTGGCAGTTGGTGTTGCCTCCGATCGCGTGGTGGATTCTTACAAACCCAATGTACCCGTTATTCCCCTCGATCAACGAGCGGAAATGCTGAAAGCTTTAAGCTGCGTTGATATCGTACGCCCCTATTATGACCTTGAATATATTTCTGGCTGTAAGGAACTGGGTGTGGATATATTCGTTATAGGCGAAGATTGGGGCGAAAAACCTCATAATATTGATGTGGAATTCTACTTAAAAAGCAAAGGTAAAAAGATTATTCAAGTACCCTATAACTCCCGAACCTCATCTACCAAGATAAAGGAAAATACCATCGCCCAATCTCACAGGGGAAATTATATCGAGCAAACTGTTGCATACCATTAACGGTAAAAACTCGACAACTGATGGATCTACCAATTTAGAAATTTAGATAGTTAGACAAT
>DNHK01000421.1:2437-2612 GCA_003485905.1 Gammaproteobacteria bacterium
GATGACGAGGTTGCAGTATATTTTTTTGTTGGTGGTTAATACTGACTCCGACCTAACCTCTTAAGTGATTCCCATCACGCTCACAAGTTGAGTCATTCCTAAGACAGGCGTATTCTTGGGTCATAACCCAAGGAGAACTGAATGTCCGACCTTAATTCCTTCCGTAACGCTGTCC
>DNHK01000263.1 GCA_003485905.1 Gammaproteobacteria bacterium
TACCCGGCTCATCTGCCTTAAGTGCCATTGTCGATCATTTCGGTTCAAGCGCGCTTACCGATGACAAAGACCTAAACCGCACATGGCTACGCAATCATGTGTTCGAGTTCCCGGAAGCGCGCGCCAAACTCGATGAAATCACCCACCCAATAATAGCGGAGATTACTGAGCAACGGCTCCGGGAATGTAAAGGATTATACTGTGTTGCGGTTGTCCCACTGCTGGTAGAAGCTTCTTTTAAAAAGCTACTAGATCACGTAGTAGTGGTTACCGCTCCAATAGAAAAGCGGGTCAAGTGGATCATGAATAGAAATCAGCTGTCCCGGGCAGAAGTGCTCAAAATGATAAACTCGCAAGCCAGCGATACTGAACGAATTTCTCAAGCAGACACCACCATCCGAAACACTGGAAATCTTGAACAACTTAAACTTGCCACAAACAAACTTCACCTAGCCCTGTTGGACTTAGCAAATCAAGTTTCAAAAGCGAGGTGAATCGACATAAAAATTGCTGGCTATTTAGCTTTCGCCGCCAATCCAATAAATTTATAGCGTCTCTTCCCACGCCGCGGATATCATAGCTACCCCCTGCCCCCCAGCTCGACGAATTTTCTCAATACTTCCCTCATCCATACCACCAATGGCGAAAACTGGGATATTCGCCAATTCCGATAGCCTGGTAAATTCACCCATCCCAAGTACTTCCCCGTCTGGATGCGACGGACTACTTTCGACAGTGCCCAGCGTGATGTAATCAGCCTCTATCATGTTCGCTATTTGGATTTCTTCAGTATCATGACAAGAGCACCCCATGAGCATGCCAGGAGGCTTTTTTAGCCCGTCCGATAAAGCCTTGCGGGAATTCAAAGCACTAAGATGGACCCCTGTAACACCTTCTACAAAATCAGCAGCAAGGCTATCGTTTTGAATTATTTGAACCGCAGACCCAATGGTAGATTTCACCAAACGATCAGTGAAATCCAGGCGCTCTTTTAAGCTCAAACCCGGTTCCCGCACTTGAATAATTACTGGGGCTTCGAGTTCGACTTTGGCAGCAACAACTTCGCAAGTATGATCAACACCAAATCTTTCCAAATCCGTAACCATCATATGTTTCGGCAAGGTTAGCGCAGCAAAAATTGGTTGCGTAGCCTCCAGAAAGTCTTTGGATTGGACATTTTCTAGCGATATCCATTCAATCGCCTGACCCTCGCGTCCATATGGCTCACCCATATACGAATCAACCTCCATAACGAAAAGACGAACCTTTCTATCTGGATAATCGTAATCTAATTGAATAAGTGGTTGAGTTTTCGTAATCTGCACACCCAACTCTTCGCTGAACTCTCGAGCAAGCGCCTGTTCTGGTGCCTCGCCGGATTCTAATTTACCACCTGGAAATTCCCATCGCCGATAATAACGATCCTGAACCAATCGTTGCCCAACTAATACTTCGTTCTCACCTCGCCGGATAACCCCTACAGCAACCTCTATGCGATTTAGTGCTTGCTCAACTTCGGTAGTCGGCATTTATGCTTATATAATCATGTGATAAGTCAGAGGTCCACACGGTAGCAAGTTTATTGCCACTGGCTACCCTCACATCTATTTTTAAATTCGTACAATTAAAAGCTGCTTGACCATCAGCCTCATGATAATCCGATACGAGTTCACCCGCCTGCACTATCGAAACGTCATTGATAATTATAGACACTTCATGCATATCAATTTGATCGCTTGAAATTGGCGCCCGTCCTACTGCAGCGAGTATCCGCCCCCAATTAGGATCACTAGCAAATATCGCAGTTTTTACTAACGGCGAAAGCGCTATTGTATTAGCAACGGATTTGCATGCATCATAATCAGCTCCCGAGACATTAATCTCAACAAATTTAGTCGCCCCTTCAGCATCCCTGACCACGTTTTTTGCAAGCGTAGAAATCAAATCCCGTAAGGCGAACTGAAATTTCTTATATCGAGGATCCCGGTTATCTACTATTGGCGAAATATCACACTTACCTGTCGCAATGAGGCTACAGGCATCATTAGTCGAAGTATCGCCATCTACAGTAATACAATTCAAGCTTCGATCAACAGCGAGCTCTAAAGATTGCTGTAGGAGTGGCTGAGCTATCGGTGCATCTGTAGCGATAAACGCCAACATGGTTGCCATATCTGGATGAATCATGCCGGATCCCTTAACGATACCTGTCAAGGTAACTAACTGACCATCTATCTTAACTTGTACAGACTCGCCCTTGGCCACAGTATCGGTCGTCATTATGGCGTTTGCCGCCTCGACCCAATGGTGTCTGTCTAACCCTTTGGCTAACGTAGGTACCGCATCACGAAATCGATCAATCGGTAAATGTTCTCCTATCACCCCTGTAGAAAACGGTAATACTTGTTCTGGCAAGAGATCTAATGCCGCGGCTACCAACGCGCAACATTCAAGCGCATCATCCACTCCTTTTTGGCCAGTCCCGGCATTTGCGTTGCCTGCATTAATCACAAGCGCCAAAGGCTTAGCAATATTAAAATGTCGTGCCGCAATTTGGACCGGTGCTGCGCTAAATCGATTCTGGGTCTGAACCAGTGCCGTGGTACTAGCTTTATCCAGTGATATCAATACTAAATCACTACGATCAGCATAGCGAATTCCCGCCGCACAAGTCGCTAGTTTCACCCCGGCAACCGGCTGCAATTGAGTAATACTGTCTAGCTCAACAGCCATCTTACAAACTATAGTTATTGTTCATGCTAATTATTCTGCGAA
>DNHK01000276.1 GCA_003485905.1 Gammaproteobacteria bacterium
ATTTATATCTGAGCGATTAGATACCGATATGCCTAAGGAAGGGTCTAGGTACTTGGGCTACAATCAGTATGATGTTTTAGATGATATCGTTGGATGTCTCAGCCAAGAAAAAATACTGCATCTTAAGTTACATCCGACTGAATCAGTTCGTAATTACAGTGATTATTTGACAAATCAAAATGTTGAGGTCATATCAGCTGATGCAATGCGACTGCATCTTTTTGATTATGAGGCGATCGTTGGTATGGAGTCCATGCTTTTGTTAGAGATGGCGGCGCAAGGAATACCTGTCTATAGTTATCGCCCAAATTCTAATCGCTCATTTGTGGGTTGCGAGATGAGGTGGGTATCTGAGATTGATAAAGCAGCCCTCAAGTTGCTTATTAGAACCGGCGAAGGTAAGAGTATAGACACTACTGCTGTTCCAAGCTTCTCGGGATCATTAGACTATATTTTAAAAATTATTAGGAATTTCTATGAAAATAGTTGCCTCAATTCAGGCTAGGCTGTCCTCAACAAGACTACCAGGTAAAGTGCTTAAAGAAATAGCCGGAAAACCTATGCTGCAATGGCAGATAGAAAGGCTTCAACAAAGCAGGTTAATTGACGACATTGTAGTCGCTACTACTACTAATCCTGCTGATGATAGGATTGTGGAGTTTTGTAATAGACAAGGTTATAAGGTATTTCGTGGAGATGAAGACAACGTCCTACAGAGGCTCGCAGACTTAATTGTTAAGTACGAAGTTGATATTCATGTGGAGTGCTTTGGTGATTCACCCTTAACAGACCCTAGGATGGTTGATGAATTTATAGGATATCTCTTAAAGCACCAAAACTCAGTAGACTTTGTCAGTAATTCTCTCAAAACTACATATCCCCCAGGTTCGGAGGTTATTGTTTATAAAGGTGGCGCGTTAATTAAGGTCAATGGTCTAGTTGAGAAGTCAGATCCCTTGAGAGAGCATGTAAGCTTGCATATCTATCGCCGCACAGACTTGTTCGCGGTAATGAACTTAGAGGCGCCCTCTTATCTTTATTATCCTGATTTGTACATGGAGGTTGATACTCCCGAGGACTTTCAGGTAATGACATTCGTGATTGAAAATATGATGGCTCGTGGACATTTGATTTTCTCTATCGATCAGGTAGTAGACTTACTGCTAGATAATCCTGACATATCGAGCATTAACCGCAAAGTTAATCGTAGATGGAAAGAGTATAGAAATGACGATTGAATGTTTAATTGTTGGTTGTGGAAAGATAGCAGGCTCTCTAGATAACATTGGAGATGTAAAGGCGGGGAAAGTGAGAAGTCACTCAAGCGCCTACTACGTCAATAGTGGTACAAAAATTGTCGGTTATGTTGATATTGACTATCTGGCCGCCAAGACCTTGGCTAGCAAATACCATGTTGATTTTTATTCGTGTTTAATTAGTGATGCGATCTTGGAACTTCAACCCCAAGTGGTATCTGTATGCACTCCTGACCATACTCATTTTGATGTCGTACAAGAAATTCTTACTTCGATTACCCCCCCGGCACTGATATTATTAGAGAAGCCTGCCGTAACGAATGCAGAGGAGTTTAAAATACTCATTGATTTGTCAAAAGAGTGTGGTACCAAGATTATTGTTAATCATTCGAGACGTTTTGATGAGAATTATACAAGATTAAAAAGAATAGTTAGAGATCGGAGTTATGGCGACTGCCTCAGAGTTGATTGCTGGTACTACGGAGGATGGAGTCATAATGGGGTGCATGTGATAGATACACTTCAGTATATTTTCTCAGATGTGATGGAAATTGGCTACATATCTGATATGACTCACATGAAAGGTCAAAAGGATATGAGTATTGAGGGGAAATTTAAGTTTAAAAACTCTGATATCGCAGTGGTTCTAAATCACATGGATGAATCTAATTATCAGCTATTTGAATTTGATTTCAAATTTTCTATGGGTAGGATTAGGATTGAAAATTTTGAGGAGCGCTTTTACATAGAGAAACTAGTCATCAATGAATTAGGTGAAAGAATCTTAATGTCAGAGGGTGAGAACCTTACACATATTGGGGAAGATAAAATTTTACAAGAACCAATTGCTAACGCGATTCAACTACTGGTGGATATCATTTCTGATGGAAGGAATTATAACGACTGGTCACTAGAGAACTCGGAGTCAACTATGGCTTTTATATGGGCTGTTAACCAAAAGGTATTAAAATGAAGCTTGACGCTAAGACACTTGCTATAAATGGTGGTACTCCAGTGCGGCCCCATGAAAAAAAATGGCTAGACAACATAACAACAGGAGTCGAAGAAAAGGAGGCGTTGGCTCGGGTAATCGATAGCGGTTATCTGTCATTATATGAAGGATCGCATACACCTGATGAGCCTTTTTCGTTTATCGGAGGGCCAGAAGTTCAAGCTTTAGAAAAAGAGTGGGCGGACTTATATGGGACTAAGCATGCTATTGCGATGAATAGTGCGACCTCTGGACTTTTCGCGGCGATCGCTGCACTGGGTATTGGGTATGGTGATGAAGTTATTGTTTCGCCTTATACAATGACAGCTTGTGCCTTAGCGCCTCTGATATATGGCGCTATTCCAGTATTTGCAGATGTTTTAGGTACGACGGGATCGCTGGACCCAGCTTCAATTAAACAAAAAATATCGCCTAATACCAAAGCGATTATAGTAGTCCATCAATTTGGTATTCCTGCTGATATGATCGCAATCAATGAAATCGCTAGAGAATTTGGGATTAAGGTAATAGAGGATTGTGCTCAGGCTCATGGCGCTAAAGTCGGTGATTTTTTTGTGGGTAGTCTTGGTGACATTGGTGTTTTTAGCTTAAATGTCAATAAGACGATACAAGCCGGCGAGGGTGCTGTTTGTACAACTAATGACGATGACCTTGCATATAGATTGCAGTTAGTAAGAAATCATGGCGAAGCGGTTGTAGGGCCAGCGGGCTACCAAAACATTACTAACATAGCGGGCTATAATTATCGCCTTACCGAGTTGGGTGCCGCTGTTGCGCGAGTGCAGTTACTTAAGTTGTCGGGGTTAAATGGCCAGAGGCTAAAAATGGTCG
>DNHK01000050.1 GCA_003485905.1 Gammaproteobacteria bacterium
GACGAAACATTAGCCCAGCGAGCCCTGTTGCGAATAACAGCGATGCAAGAATAAGCACATGATTTAGAGGAATAATCAAACCTTCCATTAGTCAATCACCCCCGTGTTTTCAGGTGAGCTTCCAGCGACGCTGTCTTCATCAATTTCGGTTGATCGGAAGCGTCGGCCTACGTGGTAAGCGCCAACTAAACCAGCCAACAGAAGCATCGAGGCAATCTCAACGGCTAGTACGTAAGGCCCGTAAAGGCTTAAACCTACTTGCTTGGCCGTTATTAATGCGCCGGTTTGGGGTGTATCAAATTTTGCTAGTAGAAGCACCATTTCGACCAGTAATATTGCTGATAGTATTGCCGGAGTGATCCAGACTGCTGGGTGCATTTGTTGACGTTCGAGTTCTTGGCCTTCTTCTCCAAGATTGAGCATCATGATAACGAATACAAAGAGAACCATTATTGCGCCCGCATAGACTATAACCTCTAACGCTGCGGCAAACGGTGCACCTAACAAAAAGAAGATCACTGCAACAGCTAGCAGTGACACGATGAGGTAGATCAGTGCGTGAGCGGCGTTACTTCGGGTCAATGCGAAGACCGTCGAAAACAGTGCCACTGTGGCAGCGATATAAAATAGTATGAGTTCCATTATGGCAATAGGCTCTTGACATCTACTGGTGGTGTTTCGTTTAAGGCTTCGCCTTTATCTTTCCCCTCAATTTGCATACCGGCAACCCGATAGAAATTATAGTCGTGGTATTTGCCCGGGCCATCGATCATAAGGTGTTCTTTCTCGTACACCATATTTTGACGATCGTATTCACACATTTCAAAATCAGGGATTAGCTGAATAGCGTTGGTAGGACAGGCTTCTTCACACAGGCCACACATAATGCAGCGTGAAAAATTAATCCGAAAGAACTCTGGATACCAACGGCCATCATCACGGGTGCCTTGCTGCAATGCAATGCAATCGGGTGGGCAAGCTGCGGCACAAAGATTGCAAGCAACACATCGTTCATCGCCATCAGGGTCTTGAGTTAAAACAATACGGCCTCGATAACGCGGGGCGAGGTAAGGCTTTTGTTCCGGGTATTCAACTGTTTCAGAACGAGTGAAGGTATGCATCAGAATCGTCCACATCGTTTGTAGCTGACTGCCAAGTGCTTTTAGTAATTCCACATTAACTCCCGTGCATCCATAAAGCGACTGCACCAGTAACAACTAGATTAATTAGTGTCAGTGGCAACATAACTTTCCAACCTAGTGACATAAGTTGGTCATAACGTGGTCGAGGAATGGCCGCGCGTAATAAGATAAAAAAGCAAATAACCAGAAAGGTCTTTATTCCAAACCAGACGATTGGTGGAAGCCATGGGCCTAACCAGCCACCAAAAAATAACGTTGTTATCATGCAGGAAATCAGGATTAGGCCTAAATATTCTCCGAGCATGAAGAGAGTAAACTTCATGCCGCTGTACTCGGTGTGAAACCCAGCGGTCAATTCGTGTTCGGCTTCTGGAAGATCAAATGGTAAGCGATGGCTTTCGGCGATGGCGGCGATAATGAATACAAATAGGCCGAGAAATTGGGAAAAACAATACCAACCGTCACGTTGTGATTCGACGATTTCTTGTAAGTTGAAGCTTCCGCTAAGCATTACAACGCCTATTAAAGATAGCCCCATAAAAACTTCATAACTGACCATTTGCGCGGCTGATCGTAAGCCGCCTAGTAGCGCATATTTGTTATTTGAGGATAAGGCACCTAGTAGTACGCTATATACAGCTAACGAGGTCATGCCGAGAAAAAACAATAATCCAATATTGACGTCAATGATGTGTAACTCGGGACCAAATGGCACGACTGCGAAACCCAACATCATTGCGATAACAATGGCGGTAGGTGCAAAGATAAATACCCATTTATCCGCAAATGGAGGTATCCAGTCATGTTTGGTTAGCAGCTTGAGCATATCTGCAGCTACCTGACCAATACCTAGCGGCCCGAGCCGGTTTGGACCATAACGATCTTGCCAAATACCCAAGAGCCGGCGTTCAAACCAGGTTAGTACGGCGGCGCTACCAACAGCGCATACCAATACGGCCAGCGCAAACATAATTGTTAGCCCCTCAGACATCATCACCTCCAGAATTGGATTGAATCTGAGCATCTTTAAGATTCACGCTAGTTTCAGGTGGCAGCCAGCTGGCTCCAGGTAGTCCAACCGAATAACCCGCGCAACCTGCAGGGATATTGGTGTTTACTTGCACCTCAAGTTCACAGTCCTGATTTTCGATGTTAATAACGATTCCATCACCGGCAGACACTTTAAGATTGGCTGCATCTTCAGGTGTTAATTGGATAAAGGGTTTGTGAATCAATTCCTGTATCGCTGGCGAATGCGCGCTTAATTCTTCGCTGCCAAATATTCTATAGATTGGTAGCAGTTGCCATTGATCTTTTTTGGCCTTTGGCTTGGCCGGCAAATTGGCATTTTCAGCGGTGCTGCCAGTATTCATAGGTTCCAGCAGTCTGACTCCGGCAGTCCCACCAGCTAATGCACCACCTGCTTCACTTTGAAATTTGTGTAGCGATTGGTTTGAGTTCCAGCCGGGGGACCAAACGAAAGGTAATAGTGCTCCTGGTTGCGTACCAGTATTTCCTTCCATTGAATAAGATAACGGTGTGTCGTCATCCTGAGGCTGCTTGGGTTCATGCACAGAAATATCAGCACGCATTGCGGTTCTACCGCTATATCGATGTGTTTGCCTAGGGATTTTTAAACCTTTGCTACGGAAATCTGCTTGTGGGCTGGCTTCACATATATTTTGCAATGCAGGAAATTCAGCAGCACAAGCAGCGGTAATCTGATCAAAATGTTCCAGATCGTCAAACCCAGGAAAAGCTAGTGCCTGGCCCAATTGTGTTAACCAATGCCATGTAGCATCTCTCTGCTCGGCGGGCAAGAACGCAGGGTAGTGTCGCTGCGCACGGCCTTCACTGCTAACCAATGTACCTTCTGTTTCGGCAAAGGTGGCGGAAGGCAAGGCAAGTGCTGATTGCGAAAGGGTAGGTGTGTCGATTGAGTCGATTACGATCAAGTTTTTTACTTTGCTTAACAACGCATCGATTTGTTCTTTGGCTGCCCGACGGTACAAGTCATTTTCGGCGACAACCAAAGTTTCAATGTTACCGTCAGCTGCGCGTTGGCAAATGTCTTCTAACGAGGCGTGAGCATCGGTACGCATTAGTGTGACGCCGAGGCTGTTAGATTCGGGCAAACAATAGCTAAGCATTGCATCGTTGTCGTCTGCGCCCTTGGATTGCAAGGCTGATGCAATAATTGAGGCCGCTTCGATTACCGTTGCGTTTTGGCTGCCAGTTCCTGAAACAATAAGAGGTCGTTTGGCACCTTTCAAGCTGTCAGATATCTGAGCAATTATTTTTTGCGTGTCAGCATCGAATTCTTCCATCATTCCTTTGGTTTCGGTCAATGATGAATCAATCTGTCCGGCAATTGCGAACCCCATTCGAGCAATATCATTCGGGCTTAGATTCAATGTTTCAGCCGCGACGTCATCCAGTGGAGTGTCAGACATTGACACTATGTACATCGGGCTTAGCTGGTCTTGAGCTAGTACACGCACTGCCTCATCTTGCCAGAGCGGAATGTTCATGGCGCTAGCCATTTCTTTTGCAAGATTGCGCACTGATTGGCGTAGAGCGAGCGCTAACCGCGGAGCGGTATTTGTCACGTCTTCACCTAGCACTAGGACAACATCAGCGCTTTCAACTTTACGCATGGAGGGCGTAGCTACTGTGCTATTTCGAAGGATTTGGCTAATTTGATTTAGCAGACTAGCTTCGTGAGTTGCGATACCGTTAGAAAAATTCTTCTCGACAACGAGTCGTTGTAGCAAGTAATTGCTTTCTAGTGAGGCGCGAGGTGATCCTATGGCCGCAAGCTTATTGTCGGATGTACACCAATCAACCATGGTTTGTATCGCTTTAATGCTCTCAATGGCGTTATAGGTACCATTTGATTGGCGCAATCCAGGAAAAGAAGCTCGTTGTTCATCGTTGACAAAGCTTCCACCGTAGCGGCCTCGGTCACACAAAAAGTATCCATTAACTTCGTCATTAAAACGGTTGTGTATTCGTTTTAATTTGCCGTATCGCTCGCCTGGCAAAGTATTACAGCCAAGTGCACATCCAACACAAACAGAAGGTGCTGACTGCATATCCCATTTACGGGTGTATTCGTTAACCAATGGCCTATCAGTAAATACACCGGTAGGGCAGACCTCGACTAAATTCCCCGCAAATTCGCTTTCTAGCGTGCCATCCTCTTGACGACCAAAATAGGTGTGATCGTGCGAAGCTTGAGCCGAAAGATCTTTTCCGCCTGCGTAGTCATTGTAAAATCGCGTGCATCGATAACAGGTGATGCAACGATTCATTTCGTGATTTATCAGTGGGCCAAGGTCTTGGTTTCTATGCGTGTTTTTCTTTCCACGGTAGCGTCGATTACGGTGGCCAACCATTACTGTCATGTCTTGCAAATGGCATTCGCCGCCTTCTCCGCAAACTGGACAATCATGTGGATGATTGAGCATTAGGGATTCGATTACATTTTCCCGAAACTCACCTGCTGGACCACCCTTCATAGAAAATCTTGCACCATCAGCGACGGGTGTCATACAACCCATAACAATTCGGCCGCGGGTATCTTCTGCATCTCGATACTGTACTAGGGCACATTGTCGACAGGCGCCGACTGACCCCATTTCAGGATGCCAGCAAA
>DNHK01000186.1 GCA_003485905.1 Gammaproteobacteria bacterium
GCAATAAGATCCATTACTCCAACTAGCATACCGTTATATAGTTTGAGCTGTTCTGCGGAAACTCTTTGGGCAAGCGGTACTATTGCCTCAAGTGAATGTTTGGCTAAATCATATTCAGCGCGATACGCCAACCAAGCACTACGTACATCTGCCCTGGCGTTTACGCCGGCCTCTCCCGCCAAACCTTCCAGACGGCCTACCCGTGCATCAAAGCGCTGTGAGACCGCGCGTGCTTCAAGACCGTCTGGGCCAACCGCCGTTATAGGAAGATTAGGTAGTCGCTCTGGCAATCGCACTCGTTCGGCCTCAGCACCCCAAAGACCCATAGCTTGAACTAATCTTTCCCGCTCGATAGCTGCCGCTGCTTGCGCGGCTGTCAAACTCGCCAACGCATCAGCATACACTGACTGTGCCCGTAAAAACTCAAGCTCTGTAGCGTTACCAATTTGCCTCATATTCTGCATAACATCACGACCAACCTCCGCAGCCGCCAAAACATCCTCCAGATAAACTACTGATTGGCGTGCTGCAACTGCGTAAACCCAGGCACGCCTTGCAGCAAACAGCATGGCAACAACTTCATCAGCTGCCTGAACACGTGTGGAGCGCAACTCAACAGATTCGCTGGCTAACGCCGGCACGCTCACCCAAGTCATTAAGTTTACTGATATTGAACGTTCAATCCTGGTGTCTACAGTACTCGGGGCAACGCCGCCATTGAAATCAGGGTTTACGGTATGTGCAAGTAGCAATCGGTCAAAACCCGGCATATCTAGATTTTCCAGGGTACGTTCAACAGCAGGATGATGCAGTAATGCAAGTTCCGCAGCTGATTCTGCGGTCTGAGGCTGAGAAAGTAACTCGGTCTCACGCAACGTTCTGCGCCTGATCAATGCAAGTTGTTCTGGTGACGCGACTGTCGAAACTTCGACTTTGCGATTTCCAAACGATTCAGAATTACTTGGCCCGGTCGATGTGCAGCCGACTAAAATTATAGCTATCGTGGAGACGCAACCTATATACTTTGCGCAAACCTTAGCCCAACTCGCGCACACATTCATTGATGCAATTTAGCCGAGTTGGCCGATGCAGTATCCGAATGATCCAATCGCTTGCTAGTGCTAGGTGCGCTATGCGGCAAATGCCTCATTGGAGCCGATGAATTCACACCATCACTATATAGCTCCCGCCAATGAAGTCGCTCTTCGTTTGGATTGGAATAACGAACAACGGCTCCTTCAAAAATGAGCAACGCTGCAGGAGTCGACGGATCGGCCGCTTCAATCCCCTCTGAGTGAGCAAACCCGATTTGAGAGATCGCGCTACCTCCGAAAAAGAGCGCGATCAAACTCAACAAATTAATCCGACTTGTGCAGCTCACTAAAAATTAGCTATAGCCCGAGCAGAACCCGTCAATTCAACGATATGAAGACCTGAATTGGCTCTATCGATTGCGTAAACATAGCCGCGATCATCGACTTCAAGATTATTCGTCTGAATTGCTTTTTTACACTGCTCAACACCGTCCACCGTAAGGCAACGATCCGTTGTGTTTTCGTTTATCGCTGGAATGTAGTAACCAATTTCTTTCGGTGACCACGGGTCCCGGATATCAACTGCCCTAACACCACCATTGAAGTAAGCAAGGAATACAATTTTACCGTAGTAGATTGGCGTCGTACTTTCGTTTGAAGAGTGCGTGCCAAAACGCCCTCCTCGCTCACAAAAGTTTCCGCTTTCTTCAGGCACCTGAAAATTTCCAACTGGCCATGGTTTGGCCTCATCAGTGATATCGACCATATACATCATCTGTCGATTCTCTGTGCACTCATTGCGTAGCGACTCGCCAACGACCAATAGCATATCTCGCGTACGGCCTAGTGTGTTGTCGGCAAACTCTGGCACATCAATACCAAAAACAGGGAACGTGGTATGCGCGCCTAGTCGAGGACCGGTAAACATAGTCGTAATAACAGGATACTCAAGATTTTCGTCGGTCGGTTCCAATGGGTTTTCAACCGCAGGATTACCGCGTATCAGTTTCTCACGATCGATAATTTGAATAACCCCATCAAGAAAAGTCCCGTAACCAAAATAGATTCGATTGCCTACAGCGATTGGTCCATGTAGATCATGCTTACCCATTTCTTCGTGATTCGGTGCGCCAGGTTGCTGCCCAGGTAAACCAAAATTACGAATAAAGCGTGGCTCAGCCGGATTCGAAAGGTCGTAAACTTGTGTCATGCGGCGCGTGGCCCAGCCCTCAACACCAGAAACCAAATAAGCGATGCCTGTATCGCACTCCCACCAGTTTTTGTGGGTATCAACAAGGCCTTCGCCTTGCATCGCAGCAACCAATTCAGGCTCCTCAGGCGTGCTCACGTCATAAATTTGATGACCTCGGGTACCAACTGCTCGCAATAAGTAGAATGCGCCATCAACACCGTTAGGTAAATCGCTACCCGAACAGGTTCTAACCATTTGCGCTTCGCTATCATCAAGGGGTTCGCCTATTCCAGGAATACCTGGGATATGGGCTAAATACTGAGGATTGGAAGGATCGGTAACATCAACTATAGAAGTGCCATTACCCTCTTCTCTACCTGATAAAGGATTCTGTGCAACACCAGCGTGATGCCCGATATAGGCAATCCATCTACCTCCCTGCTCCTGAATAACAGGATGATATCCACTACGACCTTGTAGATCGTTGTAGCCAACCAAGCGCATATTTTCAGCGTCTTCCTGATAAGCATCGTATTCTGTAGTCTGCGCGCTCGCGCCACCTACTAGGCCGAATAAAGAGGCTGCGAAAACTAAAGCCGGAAAAAATGGTTGTCTTAAAAGCGTCACTGGGCGCATAGGTCCCCTCCTGTTATTTTCTAAAAGTTTTATTATAAAACACAAATATTGCCAAGTAGATTATGGCTCGAACCACTACAACACTGAGTCTATAACAAACACTGGCGTTTGTAGGAATATTGCGCGGCATTAACTTGTAACTTCTGGTTTCACGCAAGATCGTCTTTCCCTTCGATTACAAAGTGATGACTATCAGACCCGGCCGTTCGCGCGCTAAGGTGTAGCGCATAATCCGGATCGTTCATAAACGCCCGGGCGGCTTCTTTAGACGGCCACTCAATAATAACCCGCAAGCCAACTTCTTCACCTTCACCTTCAAGTCGTTCGTGACTGGCCGTCCGGGCAAGATATTTTCCACCGTGCTTTGAAACAAGTGCGGTCGTGGTTTCGATGTAAGCCGGAATCCAGGAAGGATCGGTAGGTGTTACGTCTAAAACTGAGTAATAAGTCATCTTGTAGTTCTCCTATATTTAATCAATCGTCTAGTTTGCTTTTTCCGGAAGCATACGTTTCAACACATCGTCTTTTTCAACAAAGTGATGGTATAGCCCGGCACTCGCGTGCACAGCTATCACTATCCAAAATATTAATGGCCCGGCAATCTCGTAGTGAAAGAAATCGAACGGTATTTCGAACTCTTCATAAGTGAGATCAAATTGAGCCAACATATCAGTAAAAATGGACACTTGTGATAACGAGGCAACATGAAACAAACCATAATTTACGCCAGAAGTATTGCCAAGGTAGCCCGAAACCGGAGTGACGATCAGCATGAAATACAACATAAAATGACTGATATTAGCTCCCTTGATTTGCCACGCGGGCATGTTGCTCGGCAATTTGGGATGAGGATTGGTGGCCCGCCAATAGAGCCGTAAAATTACGAATACCAGTATGCTAAAGCCAATCCCTTTGTGTAATTGGATGATAGGGCTTCTCAATGGCCCTTCGTCATTCAGCACCCAATGTAAGTAATAAACGCTGACATACGCAATCAAAATTAAAAGCGCTGTCACCCAATGCATCCATTT
>DNHK01000007.1 GCA_003485905.1 Gammaproteobacteria bacterium
TCGGGGTAAAATTTACATTTATTCATCTACGCCAAGCTCATCAGTGTTACGGACGAAGCGTAAGCCTGAATTATCACGGCGATTTACGCTCGTTTGTGCCAACGATATTAAGCAGCATAAAAATGTAAATTTTACCCCGACCCCAATTATAAAAAATGTAAATTTTACCCCGACCCGAATTATATTAGGATGGCCAGCACTTTGGGCGGGATTATTAGCGCGCTCACAAATCGGTACGAGACGTTATCCTAACGCGACGCCAAACCATAAAAACTAAAATCAACCGCAAGCCAAAGAACGCAAGAAATATCGATATTGTCAGCCCCATCTAACTGCTTGTAAAACCTGTCACTGCCGTCAACTAGAACAACATTCACGCGATTCACCCAAAAACGGTAATGCCCTGTCAGAAACTATTTCTAGCCAAATAATCCAAAATCCACATCGTCAAAATTCGCTAGACCTGGAAAAACGTCAAGAATTTCTTGCCCGCTTAAGCCAAACCATTTAGCTAGGTTAGATGCGTATTGCTCGACGCTAATGTCTGGAATTGACAGATTGTAGAGCATCTTATCGGTCTCGACGTCGAAAGCTGGAACCTCTCCAATTAACTGACCGCCATTCACCGGAGAACCCATAACGAAATAATGGCCACCCCAACCATGGTCAGTACCATTGGCGTTAATGGTTGGTGTACGACCAAAATCAGACTGACTAAAGGTAACCACACGCTCGTCAACGGCGCGCGCCTCAAGGTCGTTCTGAAAGGCTTCAAGATTTTCAAACAATGCAGATACTAAATTCGGCAGATCTCGATCCTGATTGTCATGGGTATCGTAACCGTGCATTTGGACCATGATGACTTGTCGATTTTGGTTGAGACGAGGTGCTGCTTCAATTAACCGTGCCGCCATTTTAAGTTGCTGTTGAAAGTTGGTTGCCGAATGCCCAGCGGTGGCTGGATAATTTACTTGTGTTTCGTTCGTAGTTGTCAGTACTTCAGCAAGTTCGGCTGAGTTTTCTAAGGTGCGTACATGCCTTGCTGCCAGCTCAGACCCCATGAGATTGGCGCGCTGTTGATTCTGGAGATTATAAAAGAGTGCTTGCTGCGCAGGCACCGAGTTTTCGTCGTAGATGCGCGGAATATTTTGTACACCCCGCGGGTCTACCGTAAATGTGGGCATATTCAGTGTCGTTGTGAAAAGCTGAGAGTTATCTAAGGATATATTGGGCGTGATTGCCGTTGATTGCAGTTGCATCAACTCTAGCATCCGCGCTCCCCATCCTTCACGCGCATTCGGATCCATGCCAGCACTTTGCCAGAGGTTAACCTGAGAGTTATGTGAGCCAATGAAAATGGGCATGGCATTTTGGTTTTGCTCAATCATTGACTTAGAAGTCGGTTGGCGAAGAGGGCCAACGTTACTGACCCACGAAAGCTTTTCCCCCTGAAAAAGATTCGCCATGCTCTGACAAAAAGCAGGCGCGGCAAAATCAGGTAAACCAAAATCAATCAGCGCCTCTTGCTCGATTGCAAGATTTTGCCGAATATTCGTATAGCGCTCATAGGATGCGCTTGTGGCAGGTATAATTAAACCCAGAGAGTCCATTCCGCCATGCAAAAAAACCATGACAAGTGTTTTATAGTCAGTTGGCGCAGCGCTGCTAGCTGCGACTAAATTGCTTAGTAGGCCTAAGCCCGACCCTAAAAACAAATTACTAGACGACACCCCAACGGAGGCAAAACCAGATTTTAGAAATGTTCTTCGATCCACAAATATCTCCTATCGTTGCAGCGAGTATTCTGGCGACAAATAAATTTGATAAATCAAACCGGCCAGCAAGGAATGAATATCGGCAGTTCGATGAGCCTCCGACGAGTAAAAATCAGCCGCTAGCTTTTGTTCTATTCTTGGCGAATAAAAACTATACAGCTCATTCTTCATCGCCTCAGAAAGCTGTCCTTGGGTCATATATTCGTCTAGGAAATCAACAGCCGCGCTCAGGTCCGAAGTTTCAATACGGTCAGTGACCGGCGATAAGTCATGTACTATGGCCGAATTGAGGCTTTCGGTTGACTCTTCTGAAGGGTCCGATGTGTGCCAATACGCACGTTGTTCGCGAGTCGATATATAAGCAATCCGAGACGCATCAGTAACAATCGTTTCCGGGGTGACAACCTGAAGCTCTGGTGCCACTAACCCTAGATCAGCAAATTCTTTAGTGGGTGTGTGTGTGGGACTATAAAAATTGAAAACGCTGTGAGCTCCTAAAAATGTCTGACTTGGTCGGTTGCGCAAAAAAAAGTTAGTCCCCGAATAGCTGCTGACGCTAAATAGACGGTTGAAATTGACAAATTTTAACAGCGGGTCTTTAACTCTACCAAAATTTTGTGCCTGCTCTGTGGGCTCTGCACGGGCTTCTGGATCAAATAGAATAGCTTGTATGACTGACGCCAAATTGCCGCGCTGACTATTTGAGTTACTGTTAAAAACGGCGGCAACACGTTCGACATAGCTCGCAGATGGGTTGCTGGTCACAAAATTTTTGATCAGGTGGCGAGCGACAAAAGGCCCCAAATTTGGGTGGTAAAATAGACTGTCTATCGTCACCTCAAGACTGTCACTTGGTGATGCCCCGGCTGGCACATAATAATTGCGCAAAAGTTTTTTTGCTGTTTTTTGATGGAATTCTTCGTAAGCAGTCATGGGCGCTAGCCGGTCTTGCCAGTCTATCGAATGAAACGTATCACCAAATTTGTAAGATTCTTGGTCTGCAAAATACCAACCAGTAAAAGCGGCAGCATAATTTTGCACGTCTAGTGGGCTATAGGTCTGCCTTGGTAGACCCGTTGCCTCGTCGAGTATCGGGCTGCCATCTTGGTTGAGAAGTTGCAAACCGACTGTAAACAACTGCATAACCTCCCTGGCAAAGTTTTCATCAGGTCGGATGTTCCTTTCCGGGTCTGCCTTTTCATTACCAAGCATTGCTAAATACATACCCATAGCCGGATGCAATGTCACATCACGCAGCAGATCCCTATAATTGCCAAAGGCATTACGATGCAAAGTATCGACGTAACCCATGGTCAATTGGTCATGACCTGCGAAATCAAATCGATCAGAAATAACAAATAGCTGACTTAATGCGTACGTCATGCGCTGACGCAACTGATCTGGCTTAGTGAGCGCATTAAGCATGAAGGTTTCATGGCTCAGTTGCCTAAAGTTAGCATTTTCACCGCTGTCAATGTCATCAAACTCTGCGGCTATTGATGCCCAGGCAACGGTGTAAAAATATGGCTCTGTAGAAATTTGTTCTTTAAACCAGGCATCACCACCTTGCGCAATTAAGGCGTCAATATCGCCATCTCTTGGACCAAAGGTACCTTGATAAAGCAAGCGGACAGCATCCGTTCTGTCTTTTAAGGTTGGGTCTGGCGGGGCAGTGCTCACAAAGTTTGGTAATGGGTCTGCTACAGGTAGTGATGGTGTAATGTTCAGCGCAGTCCGACCTAACCCACCTCGTCCATCAGAGACTTCCAGGTAAACTGTAAATGTGTCAGCCATATCTGGCTCAAATTCAACCGAACTGATATCTACAGAGCTAAGCTTGGCGTAACTTCCCGCTGGCGAGTCGAGCTGCCATTTTGTTGCTAGATTATCTCCATCATCATCCGTGCTCGAGGCAGATGAGAGTGTTATAGTCTTACCGGCAATAAATTCAGTAGCCAATACGTCAATTAAAGCGACAGGAACTTGGTTGCTTTGGACTTGTCTGGCAGCACTGATGTCGGTAGATCCATTTCCACCTCCACCTCCGCCCCCACAAGCAGTGGCCATAGTGGTAATCGCAAGTCCACAAAGGTTTTTGATCCATCTCATGCGGCGATTTGTTTTAGATATTACGATCAACCCCGAATCTCCCCCTAATACCGACAGCAATATAGTCTACCAAAAAGAATTGAAGCGTACTGGACGCTAAAACGTCGACTCTACTGTGAGTGCCTTCCCGTTCATAGCGGCGGCCCAAACTCCCCAGACTTTACTAGACTGTGCCTATTGACGCTATTTGTTGGCTGACAAATCCTGGAAATTCCAGTACCCAATAGCAAAACAGGATGATCTGGCACCGCTATGTGCAAACTGTCACCTTGGCACGCTCTGAGACATCGCCGATCACATTAGCGGCGCTGAAGGCTCTATCAGCAGATTGAACTGAGAACCGTCAGAAATTGAAAAAAATGCAATATCCCCACGAGTATTGGTAATACATAGAGATAAAGGATTCCCATCTGATAATAGGCGAGACTATCGGAGTGGGGTGCTGGTATGCCGAAAATGGTGGGTGGGTAGGGTCAAAGAGGGGCGCGCTTGAAAGTCATTTTTGGGTAACAGAGTTGCTACCAAACCAGCGCTGTGGTCGAAATGAATGATGACTTGTTGATTTTATGCAAATTATAAAGATTAAATGACTGAGGAAGCGGCGGGTAACAGCCATAGCTAAAGCCGAACCACTATTGTCTCCCGTAGAATTCGACCGGCAGTTTGTTAGTGAGACCTAATAAAGTGTCTACTAAATTGGTGGCGATTGATAACTCGTGTGCTTTGTCTACATTGTCACCATGTAAAGGAATAGTTCTGAATGGGTATTGTTAGTAAGTTGGTCAAATGGGTGGGTATCTTATTGCTCAGCCTAATAATCCTTACGGCAACATGGTTATTGACCCGTCCAAGTATGTCTCAGGTCGGTATCCCCTATGCGGCCGCTGCTGAAGCCGAGCCGGGTGTAACCGTCAAATGGTTTGGCGTCACAACACTCTTGATAGATGACGGGGAAACTCAAATTATGACCGACGGTTTTTTTTCGCGGCCAAGCTTACTCGATATTTTAATGAAGC
>DNHK01000206.1 GCA_003485905.1 Gammaproteobacteria bacterium
GCATCGAACCACGGTACAAAAATCAGACCTTTTGGCGGCTTGTTGCGACCACGGGTCTCAATCCTTGTTTTTATATGTCCACGGCGAGACGAAATGCGGACTTCATCACCGCGTCGCATACCAAGTTTATCGGTATCATCTGGATGCATGTAACAAAGCGCATGCGGGACCGCGCGATATAGCTTTGGTACCCGTTGTGTCATAGAACCTGAGTGCCAGTGTTCCAGCACGCGACCTGTTGATAGCCAGAATGGATATTCTTCATCCGGGCTTTCAGCAGCAGGCTCGTAAGGCAGTGCAAAGATCCAAGCACGACCATCTTTCTTACCGTAGAACTCAACGCCCTTACCTTTTTTGACGTAAGGATCATAACCTTCACGGTAGCGCTATTTTGTCTCTTTACCGTTCACAACAGGCCAGCGGAGACCGCGTTCCTCGTGGTATGTATCAAAGTCAGCAAGGTCATGGGGTTTACCGCGTCCAAACGTTGCGTACTCTTCAAACAGGCCTTTTTGAACGTAGAACCCAAAGTCCTTGTACACATGGTTGTCATATTCTTTATGCGTCTCGCTCAGCAGATACATATTCACCTGGCCGTTTTTAAACAAAACATCACAGAGTGTTTTGCCGGCGAGTTCAGGCTTCTTTGCGATCAAATCTGCCGACCAAACGTCTTCAACTGTGAAGCGTTTTGAAAATTCCATGATCTGCCACAAATCTTACTTGGACTAGCCCGGTGTAGGCACCAATTCATGCCAGAACTGTGTGCGACGTTCGGCGTTACCATAGGCGCCTTCTTTTTCCACCCACATCGCTATTGGCAATACTGAGACTGCTGCCTGAGCGGTATTCGTTGGATAGGCATCTGAGACGAAAATAAAGTTATCGGGATTACGATAACCAGGCAGCGTCTCTTCTATCATGTTTGGCGCAGCTTGCATATTGTTGTTCACCTGCACCCAATACGCGTTGAGCTTGCCATCTTTAAGCATGCGGTTTTGTTGCACAGCATGATAGCCAGGCTTTGCAGGAATCGTGCCTTCAGGCAGCTTCCATATTTTTTCAGCATAAGTCCGGTGCTTAGGGTTTTTTACAACCATGTCTGCGGGCAAGCGGTGTGAGAATGTTCCCACTTCCCTGGCCGTACCACATGCAGAAGGCTGACCTATAAGCGAGAATGGGCGGTTACCCCGTCGGAAATTCCTATGCTTCTCGACAAACTCTTTGTTCACTTTACCTGTCGAAATAATATGTTGCGCAATCTATATCGACAATTACCATGTACGGGACAATTTGGGGCGGAAGATCCTCTAGTCGAAATTCCAATAAAGACGACGCAAACTTACTGTCACGCACACGATCCCAATACTCAAAAACGTCCATCAGATATGGTTTCGTGATATCAGAAATATCGACCTATTCTGTTTGAATCCACTGTCCTGGCTTCAGGTCCTCAGCACTCCATCTCATCATAAAACCCTCAAAACACGAACATTAGAAATAGCCCTTTATTATTTTAAACATCATACAGCTTTATACATTGTTGCGTAATTAGTCATCACAAAAGCAAGAATGAGTAATAACCATGTAGAGACGCGGGTTGCCTCAAAGATCGCCGCCGTTTAATTTGATCCCATCACATCAACCAAGCTGGATCACATTTATGTTTTCTGATCGCAACGTCGCTGACATTTTTCCAACACCCTTATTCAGCTATCAGGTTGAAGACAATGATGGTTTTAACGCCTATGTATTGGACTTCATTGAGACCGTGCGAAAAGAAGAAGGCTGGGATGAAGCAAGCTTGGCGGGCAAAGAAGAGACGTTAGAGCACCTTCAGAGTGCAGATCAACTTCACCATCGCAAAGACGCAAAGCGATTTGTCGATGTTGGCATGGCGGCAACGCATGAAGTCCTCGATTTTCTTCGCTATAAATTCGACGACGTGCAGATGACAAGCTTTTGGTTCAATGTCTCAAGGCCTGGCTATTCACATAGAAATCACGTGCACCCCAACAATATCCTGAGCGGTGTTTATTATCTCAAAACGTCGCCTGATTGCGGTGACATTGTCTTTGATGACCCTCGACCACAAGCCAACGTCTTGCTCCCAGATGCAAAAGAAGTGACGACCTTTAACAGTCACATTTATTCTGTAACACCAGAGGCAGGCCAGCTTGTCATTTTCCCATCCTGGCTGGCACACAGGGTTGCTGTGAACCGCAGCAAATCTGAACGTATCAGCCTAAGCTTTAATGTCATGATCCGGGGTGAGTACGGATTTAATAGAGCCTATTCTTAAACCGCCTCAAAAGGGCACGAGGTCAAAGTCATGAATAAACGCGGAGTCCATAAGTTTTTCCCAGTCGCTGTTCAAACAAGCGAGATCGAAGATGGAGCGAAGTTAAACAAAAGCATCATTGAAGAGATCACGAAGATTCGAGGGACTGTACCAAACAGTCTACCTGAAGCCTGGAGTTGCAACCTATACACAACAATTTCAAGTGGCATTAATTTGCTCGATCAGCCTGCATTTGCATCCCTTCAACAGCATATACTTACCGAAGC
>DNHK01000267.1 GCA_003485905.1 Gammaproteobacteria bacterium
GGGTGCCGACGCTTACTTTCTAGTTTCTGTGTTATCGCAAACGACAAGCTCCGATCTATCGTTTTCAGGAAAATCCGGGGTAATTACACTTAATCGAGATGGGAAGATCTATAGATCGCCATCATGGGCTAAATTCGACAGTGGAGAGTTACACGCTGTACTAGAAAGTGAACAAACACAATTTAACCCCATATCATTAGCACCCGCACCAGCAACAAACAGCGCAGAAAATGGCTACTTCGATCGGACGACAAGCAGAGAAAATCGCCAAACAATTCCTTAAAAATCAAGGACTTAAATTTATTGAGTCTAACTTTTACTCCCGCATGGGAGAGATAGATTTGATTATGCAAGAATCGGATACCCTGATATTTATTGAGGTTCGGTATCGAAAAAACACAGCTCATGGCTCACCGCTTGAAACAATCACCCCAAGCAAGCAAAATAAAATCAGGATTACTGCAGAAAGCTACCTAGGTAAACACAAGCTCAATAACGTTGATTGCCGGTTTGACACCGTCGGTCTAAGCGGAAATATTGCCTCACCAGCTGTCGATTGGATCAAAAATGCGTTCTAATACAAACAATAGCCTTAATACCTGCCAATTATGAACCCGACCGATATTGTTCAGCGCGCTTTCAAAGAAAGTGTCGACACTATTTCATCCGCCATATCACTCGACCAGATAATTGCGGGCGCGGCTGAGAAGATGCTCAAGTGCTTCGCCGCTGGCGGTAAAATTATGATTTGTGGAAATGGAGGATCTGCAGCGGATGCTCAACACTTATCATCAGAGTTACTGAATCGCTATAAGGATGAACGACGTGAATTACCAGGCATTACACTCACCGCCGATGGTTCAACTCTAAGTTCTATTGGCAATGATTACGATTTCTCGCTTGTGTTCTCAAAGCAAATTAATGCCTTGGCTAGTCCAAACGACCTGGTTTTTTTGATCACCACCTCAGGAAACTCCGCGAATATTTTGGAAGCCTGCAGAGCAGCGCACGACAAGGGTATTGCCAATATCATTCTTAACGGTAAAGATGGCGGGGCTCTATCGAACTTATTAACTGACAATGACCTAGAAATATGTGTGCCAGGTAGCTCCACAGCACGAATACAAGAAGTTCACGGGCTAATAATTCATTGCCTTTGTGAGCTAATCGATTACCAACTCGACAGCTAATAAATAAAATCACCCATCGCCCAATCGTTACGTTTACATTAATAAACTCGTACCAGTTTTCCTCACAATTCTTTCTCCGGTAGACTTCAAGAAACAGCTCAGCTAATTTAGGAGACTTGCTGAATGTACAATTCAAAGAGTTTTATTTCCATCTCACGATTTCTTCGCGTGGCCGCATTAAATGCCGTTATTGGAACGACACTTCTAGGCTGTGTTGCTGCGGCAGTCGGCGTAGGAGCAGCATCCATCACTTCGGTTGACGTCGTCCATGACCGTCGATCTCTAGGTGAGTACTTTGATGACAATGCAATTGAGCTAACACTCAAACAGCATATATTGCGGGACTCCGCCTTGCGAAACAATACTCACCTTAACGGCACAAGCTTTAATGGTATCTTGCTTCTAACTGGTGAAATATCGGATGAATCCACCAAACAGCAGATCACTAACTACGCGACCAATATTGACGGTGTACGACAAGTAGTGGACGAAACTCGAATCGCGGGCAAAACAGCATTTTTTAGCCGCACAAACGATACGTGGCTAACCAGCAAAGTTAAATCTATGATGTTTAAAAATCTAAAACTTGACGCCAACCGTATCAAGGTTAAATCAGAATACGGCAATGTATACCTCATGGGAATCGTTACCGCTGCAGAAGCAGATGCAGCCACGCAAATTGCTAGTTCAGTTCGCGGAGTTGTACGCGTAGTCAAAGTATTTGAATATCAAAGCTAGCATTTGCTTCCCAAATTAATGGTTTCAGAGAGCATACAGTGAATGTTAGTGCGCCTATTGTTTCTCCAGAAAACGCACTCGCGGCATGCGCTGAACTAACTCATCCTCTGGTATTTACCAACGGTTGCTTCGACATACTGCATCGTGGCCACATTAACTATCTTTTTGCTGCTCGCGAGCTAGGTGAAAGTCTCGTGGTGGCGCTTAATACCGACGCCTCGGTTCACCGCCTTGGTAAAGCAATTAATCGCCCATTAAACCCTCTAGAAGCTCGCGTCGAAATAATCGCAGCTCTTCGTTGTGTGGATCTGGTTACATGGTTTGATCAAGACACACCTGAAGAAGTAATCAATTTGATCAACCCGCAAGTTCTGGTAAAAGGCGGGGATTGGCCTGCAAACAAAATTGTCGGAGCCGATCATGTTTTATCTTCGGGCGGCACAGTCCATTCAATCCCATTTAAGTATCATACGTCTACGACCGGATTAATCGAAAAGATTAAAAATAGCTAGTGCAAAGTTTTATAACACGAGCCAAACCGACTCATAACCCCATCTCCGCTATCCCCAGAAAACACACTATTTAATTGGCACAACCGCCAGTTCCGCTGGTAATGGTTCTGCCGGTTTTGCAAAATATTCCTGCAGAAATAATCGCGCGACCATGGCTGACCGGACATACCACTTCTCTTTATTTATAACCAAAGAAGCGTAAGCTATCTTCCTTCCATCCTTGGCCTCACCGTAGCCCACAAACCAATCATGTCGACCTCGCGGTGAATAACCGGTCAGCGAACCTGTTTTGCCGCCAACACTGACCTCACGAAGACTTTTGTCCTTCTTATAATTAGTAAACGAACGCCTTGCGGATCCTTGTGACACCGTCGCCATCATCAGCTTCTTCAACGCCATTGCCGTTGAAGGCGCCATAATTTGTTGAAGCTCGGCTATCTCAGATTGATACAAAGGCTTATTGGCTCCATCAACCATTGATTCCACAATATGCGGGGCCATTAGCTTGCCACCATTTACAATCGCTGCTGCCATTGCTGCTGCATGGACCGGACTTATTAGAATATCCTTCGTATAACCTGATGCCGCCTCTGCAATCTGCCACTCATCGTCTAGAGCCAAACCCATTTCACTAGGGCGGAGGTCAAAATCGCTAAATAATGCGCGATCGAATCCAAATCGATCCGCATAATCCCTCAAACTGACAGCCCCCACCTGATAAATTCCTATGCGCGCAAAAACCGGGTTTATCGACTTGGCAAATGCTTCCGTCAATTCTGGATAGCGAGTCCACTTATTATCCTGATGTCGCAACACCTGTGATTTATAAAGACTCGTTGATTTGCCGTTGTAAGGCATCACAGTGGTTGGAGTAGCTTTACCTGAATCAATCGCAGCAGTTGCAGTAATTATTTTGAATACCGATGCGGCCGGGTACGCTGTTCGAACGGAAAGATTATCCAGCTGCTCTTCCCCGCGTATAAAACTGGTCAGGGTACGGATTGCGCCCGACTCAGGATCAATTGCGACAAAAGCCCCGAAATCTGGCCGGTATCTTCGATACACTGCCGCCAAGGCATCATGCAGGCTCGCATCAAGCGTATAGTTAACCCGCGCATTAATAACGACCCCATCGATATCCACTTCTATTGCACTGGGAAACTCGCCTGCGCGCGCCAGTGGGGCGACTCGCTGCACGATTTGCTCTCGCGCAATAGGTTGAGAACTAGCAATGGGGCTGGTGCTTAAGCCAGCTGATAGCCCGAGTTCGTCATCGGCGGTCGCCGACGAAACAACGGCTATAACCAGGAAAATAATGCGCAACAACAATTTCAATATAATAAGCCGCACCTTATACCTGCTTAACGTGCGGCATGTAATGCGATAACTGACCTAACGCCTCTCGATAGACATCACGCTTAAAATCGACGATTTCGTCAAGAACGTCCCAATAATTAATCCATCGCCAATCGTCAAACTCTGGCTTAGCGGACCGATCCAACTTAACACTTGATTCGTCACAAGCCATTTCCAACAAAAACCATATCTGTTTCTGACCTCGAATACGTTTACGCCTTCGCGACGCGGTCGTAAACGGCGGGCGAAAAAACTGTTGCGGAAGATCATAATGCAACCA
>DNHK01000022.1 GCA_003485905.1 Gammaproteobacteria bacterium
TTACTCGCACTTTTATTATTGGGTAATCCCCCCATTAATAACCAAAGTTAAAAGTAGAGAGTTATGCAGCTAACGCCAACTTCTGTTTTGGTGTTATACCGCCAAGTGCCATATTCGGTCTTTCATTATTGTAAGTCCAGAGCCAACGTGTCGCATAGTCTTGAACCTCTTCAATTTGCGCGAAGAGATAATGGCTTAACCAATCGTATCTTACTGTGCGATTGTACCGCTCGATATACGCGTTTTGCTGAGGGTTGCCAGGTTGGATGAACAGTAAATCGATACCCCGATCTTCCGCCCAACCCGCCAGCAACTCACTAATGTATTCTGGCCCATAGTACCGACGGAAGAACAGTTCTAAGGTTCGCCCCTAAGGTACGAAACTTAATCACGAAAACTGGAAATAGCAGTCATTTCGCGGTTCATTTAGCTATCGCCAAACAGCAAATGAGGACCGGAAATGACTGAACAATCTAATATTAACAGCGAAACAGTGCTTGTAGCGCTTGATATCGCCAAAAAATCACACGATGCCGTTGTATTAATGCCAAATGGGAAGCGGTACTTCACGAAGGTAGCCAATTCTCACCTGTATCCCGTCAGCACCAGTTGGACTAAATTAGCCATTTGATTAAGAGAGGGTTTTGGTTCATCGTTTACTCGAAGAGGAAATGATGATGACTAGAAAAACCAGTGCCGAAAAAAACCATTATGATCGACAACGATCAAACAACCTGATGAACTAAACCATCTCTTAAATCAGCCCGCGAACGGTCCAACTATCTTTGACGACATACAGTCCAATATCTACAGCTTATTGGTTTTGCTTTAGTGATACTGTGACTGTTACATAACTACCTTTGCGACCCGCAGTATTAATAATAATAGTCGCTAATCTGTCCTCCTTCTCGTACATCAGAACAGAGCTCTCTGATTGAACACTTGTCAATGTCCGCCATCCAAATTCCTCCATCTCAGAAAAATAGTATTCGAACACATCCTGGATTTGCAATTGAGAGTTCAACACGAGCCTTCCTATCCAACGCTCCCCAGGATTCACCACGAGCGATGAACTCATGTTAATCACATCGCCGACCACAATCGGGATATCCGCAAATGATTCGGTAGACAAGCTTGGCTCTATAGGATTGCCAGCCTCATCTTGAGATTGCACAGAAACGTTTCTAGACGAGCCGACTGAACCAGCACACCCAGAGATAATGAGTAAGACAACCTGCACCAAGAAAAGTGTTTTGATATTTCTTTTCATCAAATTCCCCTTCTGATTTTGAATTTTTTATTATTATGGGGCGTGAACTCTTAGATCGTAGCATGATGTGCAGATTTTCCAAAAGATGATTTTTCAGTTCATAAGGATAGTAATTTCATACCGCCATTACTCCGAAATTAGAAAAGAATCAAACTTGCCGGGTACCTTTGCCACACTGAATAACAGTTTTTTGGTAGGAAAAGTCTAGTCTAGTTAGCAAATAGTCTGCCGCATTACCGACGGCCGGGTTGACCACTTGCTTCTAAATCTGAGCTAGCCATGAAGATACAAGTCGCACTGTAGGGAAGATAGAGACCGCTCTATCGTCTTGGTCGGGCACCGTCCAAAAAAGCTGTGCACAACTCTAAAACTGACCCGATAGCGGAAACCACAACAAAGACTTGTACTGCCACCCTTTATAACCTCGAGCATACCTGAAACCTTAGGGAGACAGGACCAAGTGCAAGGTCCAATTCGAGACTCGTCGTGCCTACATAATCTCTATATCTGGAATTAGAGGAAAAAACCTATGTTCACAAAATCTGAATAAAACATGGTACGAAATATTCTGTTCCTGGGGATTCGGCCGCGCACGAGGTCCTGTCTCTTATGATTGCCAGTTGTCTATCCTGTTATGCGACCTGAACAAAATCGATTCGACGAAAATTTTTGGTATCAATAGTTTGGCAAGCCTTCGACAGATCATAACTTCCTGGTACGCTTAACCAAATCTTTGCGAGCCACCAAGCACTTCTGCTAAGCGAGTTGCCATTTCGGGCGATACAGCAGAGTGGCCATTTAGTAAACGACTAAATGTACTTCAAACAATACCAAGACAATCGGCAACCTTGTGACAAGAGATTCCCTCAAACGGCTTTATGTCCGGCCGAAAATCAGCGCCCCAGGGTGAAGTGGGCTATGATGCTGTAGCGTCATTAGTGATAATCCTCATAGTTAACAGCGCAGGCATCACTATCTACAAACCTGAAAGCAATCCGCCAGTTGCGGGAAACACTAATAGCCCAATCGCTAAATTGTGGGTACATTTACCTCATCAAACGCTCGCCCTATCGCCGGCAGGCGAAAATTGCTTGAAACACCAAGCTGACGCCTTGCCTGCGAGGCGCGCTTACCTATAATCACTGTTTTGGAAAAAACATTAAGGCCACCACAATGAACCGCACGCTAATCCTGTTTCTGGCACTCCTTTCTTGGACGACCTTTTCTTTTGCAGATTTGAGTCAGTTGCCGGATAAAGCCGCGACCGACAAATCCGAATACAGGATGTTAACACTGGATAATGGCCTTAAGGTTGTCCTGTTGTCTGACCCCGATCTCAATAATTCCTCAACCAGCTTGGTTGCCTGGGTTGGTTCTTACAACGACCCGGAAGATCGCGCTGGCTTGGCACACTTTCTCGAGCACATGCTGTTCTTGGGCAGTGAAAAATTTCCGGGCGAAAGTGAATATGGCAACTATCTGAAAAGCAACGGTGGTTACAGTAATGCCTACACCTCCGGTGATCACACCAACTATCATTTTGAAATCAGCCACCAAGCTTTT
>DNHK01000150.1 GCA_003485905.1 Gammaproteobacteria bacterium
CTCATCATTTTTCCAATCGATACTGTTTAGTAAGCGGGTGAAATATTCATCGGCTGCTGTCGGTGGAATTAATACACCATAGTACTTAGCGACCCCCTCTTTGGGGAGAAGGTTGTCTGGCCGTTCTATCGGTTGGCGGAATAAATCCATTTTTGATATTCACTTTTCATGCAATGACCACAGGGCCGATAGCCTTCAGATTTCGCTTCATCGGAAGATTCAAAAAATACACGGTTCTCGCGTTTCATTCTCTTCCCAGAATAACAGTCGAGAGTACCGTATATATTAAGCTTGCGATTGCCACCGTATAATACCGTCCCGTGTCTAATTTTTTCACGCAAGGCGATGTCCTGAATGTCTCGATGGCGTATCACGTTTTAACTTACGGCATCGTGAAATATGATGCCTAGCGTGTGTCGACTACCACTGATTACCTCACTAACACCATGCCGCATACTAGCTCGATAATAGCCTCTGGCACCCTTTACCGGGCGGAAGTTTGTGGTAAATACCATCATGTCGCCTAATCGCGGTTGTAATACGATCGCTTTGGACTGCGCCCTGGGTGCTTGCTGAGTCAGCACAAATTCTCCACCGGAAAAATCTATTCCGGGTTCGTTTAGAAAAATTGCGATCTGCAGCGGGAAGTAAATATCGCCGTATAAATCCTGATGCAAGGTATTAAACCCACCCTGACCGTACTTTAAGATCAACGGTGTTGGTTTTAGTTGATGGTTAGCCTGGCATTCGGCTTGCAGCGCCTGAAGTGTGGGAGGAAACTGTTTCTCTATATTCAGTTGCCTCATCCATAGATTGGCAATCGGGGCCAAATATGGATAGAGGCATTCTCGCAATGTTTGAACAAGATCAGGTAACGGGTAATCGAAATACTTATATTCACCTAATCCAAACCGGTAACGCTCCATCACTACGGTTTTGCGGTAGCCGTTTGGGGCGTCGTATCTTTCAATAAGCTGCTGACATTGCAGTTTACTTAGAACACTTGATACCTGAGCATAACCTTTGCTATGCAGTTCATCGGCCGCTTGTTGCCAATCTAATTGGTGCGTTTTATCAATGGCGTCTTGCACCCTACTGTATTCCCGGCCTTGATGCTTCCCAGCCAATAATGGCCGACTTTCGGGTTGTGCCCCACATATAGCCACCAAGCTTGCCGCTGGTTTGAATCACTCTATGGCAGGGAATAAGGAATGCTACCGGATTGCTTCCAATGGCTGTACCAACCGCTCTTGATGCTTTGGGTTTGTCGATATGTTGAGCGACACTGCCATAGGTTGTTAACTGGCCCATGGGGATGGTTAGCAATGCCTCCCAAACTTTTAGCTGAAACTCTGTGCCTTTCAAATGTAGCTTGATCTGATCAAGTTGTTTCCAGTCATTTTGAAAAATAAACAAAGCGTCTTGCTGAAACTTATCCACCATCTGGCGGTATTGCGCGTTTGGGAAACACTGCATTAGGTGAGACAGCGCTTGGTTCTCATCGGCTTCGAAAAATAGTTTGCAGACACCCTTTTCAGTTGAAGCCACCATAATTTTCCCGAAAGGGCTGTCTGCAAAACAATAATTGATTGCTAGGGCTTCACCGCCGTTTTTAAATTCACCTGGTGTCATTCCCTCAATATTGATAAACAAATCGTGTAAGCGGCTGGTACCGGATAAACCTGTTTTATACGCAGTGCCTAATAACGTCGAGTGCTCATTTTTCAATAATTGCTTCGCATAACTAATGCTTAGGTATTGCATGAACTTTTTGGGGCTGACGCCTGCCCACTCCGTAAACAAGCGCTGAAAATGAAATGGGCTCATACCGATCGCTGCAGAAAGCTCATCTAGGGATGGCTGGTCCTTAAAATGCAGTTGGATATAGTCGATCGCCTGAGAAATGCGAAGATAATTAGTGTTTTCTTTATCTGACATGATCCGCTCCACCTACATGCTTTTTAATCGACTCGATAACATTTAGTGGCATGGCTATCCCTTGATAAAAACTTGATGTATTAGCACCTAAGAACCGTGCTATCTGCCTTAACTTATGTATCAATATCAGCATGCCAAATACTCTCGAAGGACAATGTTGGTGGGACTATAGGGGCTAAGTAGCCATTGATCGACCCGAATCTTGCTAAACAACGAATAGTGACAAATACCCATCCAGCATAAAGCTTACAACTTATATGTATGACCTAAAGATGTTTTTATCTTCAAATTGTATGGGTAATTATTACTTTTTATCTAGCGAACCATCTGTTTTATACTCTTCACCACTTTAATTCTATGACCGTGCCGTGATATGAGCGGCTCTGAAGGACGAGAACACATGAGAAGAATTTTGATTTCAGTATCGTTGCTGTTTACCTTTGGCGCGAGCATTGCCCAAGACGCAGAGCCATCAAGTTCAAGCTTTGCCGCCGTTCCGACAGAAAAGGGTGGTCAAGATATTTTTGGTCCTTACGACATCGTAGAAAACTGGCCTAAAGATACTGCCATGTCTGCGGGCCATGAAGACTGGACTTTTGCGGCTGTGCGCGGGGTGTATGCGGAAAGCCCAGATCGTGTATTAGCGGTACAGCTTGGTGAATTGCCGAACATTGAGCGACCTGCACCGCGTGTCCTACCGGAAATAGGCCCGGGTATAGGCTTTCCCGTGGCTCGGGCACCATGGCGTAGCTATCGGGCAGCGCAGGGCGCTGGCGGAGCAAATTTGCTTAGTGGTCAAGGCGCCCGTGAAGGAGTCGATTTTCGCGATGGGCACGGCATATTGGTGTTTGATGGCGAGGGTAATCTCATCGAAGAATGGACGCAGTGGGATTCGATTTTGGAACGACCACACTCGATCTACGTCAGTCCTTACGATCCTGAGAAACATGTGTGGGTTATTGATGACGGTAAGCATGTGATATACAAGTTCACTAATGACGGTGAGCAACTTGTGCAGACGATTGGCGTGCCTGGTGAGGGCGGTATCGACGAGACGCATCTATTCTGGCCAAGTTATATGGCTTGGGCAGCGGATGGAAGCTTCTACGTTTCTGATGGTGCGGATTTTTATAATCCAGATCGGCCACTCGGTGCTCGCGTCGTTAAATATGATAAAGACGGCAACTACTTGCTTGAATGGGGGCAAGAAGGAATTCCGCCGAATGAATCGCGGCCAGCCTATTTCAATAATGTTCACGGCATTGCAGTGGATCCAGCTACGGGACGCGTATTCGTTAATGATCGGCAGAACCATCGAATTCAAGCTTTCACCGCAGAGGGTGAGTACTTGCATGAATGGCCAGTCGGCGACGCGCCGTCGGATGTGCATATGTTTATTATCAGTGCAGATAGCTATTTGTGGGCGGCGGATCGTGGCAGCAACCGAATCTTAAAATATGATCTGGACGGAAACTTTTTATATGCCTGGGGCGTTTCTGGCGATTTCCCGGGAGGCATGTGGGGTGTTCATGCGATCAGCGTTGACACAGAAGGAAATTTTTACGTAGCCGAGGTGGATAACGGCAGAGTGCAGAAGTATCGACCACGCCCGGGTGCTAATCCGGATTATCTAATTGCTCCGGCAGTAAATCACCTGGACTAATAATTATTCGGGTTACCTTATTTTGCGCGCTACTAGCCGATATCTTTTCGCTACTACTATGGGGATGAAACATGTCAAATCGTAGAAATTTTCTTAAGAACTTCGGTGCAGCAGCGGGCGGTGCCTATCTGATGGGTAACGGCTTGAATGCTTTAGCACAGCCTACTCGTCGCGAAGTTACTCTAAACGGCAAACGGGTCACAACTGTCGATGTTCACGCACATTGCGTGATTCCTGAGGTCGAGGAGATGGTGAAGGGCACTTCGCTAAGCGGTGCGCCGTTTCCGCCCTGGCAGGTATTGGGCCCGTCACGTTTTGAGGAGATGGATCGCAGAGGTATAGACTATCAAGCGCTAAGTATGGCTATTTATGGGCACTGGTGGTATGCGGCTGACCGTGAATTCGCAGCTCGTATTGTCCGCGCCGCTGACGAATCGTTGGCAGCTTGGGTTGAGCAACACCCAGATCGATTTGTAGCTTTGTCATCGGTCGCACTACCGTATCCGGATCTCGCGGCAGCGCAATTGGAATATGGAGTGAAAGAGCTCGGTGCTCGTGGTGCTTCTATCGGTGGACAAGTTCACGGGGAGTACCCATCTGCAGAGCGTTTCGACGTGTTTTGGGCTAAAGCCGAAGAACTTGATGTTCCCGTTTTTATGCACCCCGCGCTTGGTGCGCCAAATCTTGTAATGGAAAACACTCTGAAGGGACGCGGCGGTCTGGACAACGTCATCGGTGGTCCGTTAGAAACAACGTTGTTTCTAACGCATATGATATTCGACGGCACACTCGACCGTTTTCCGAACTTAAAGGTTGTTGGGGCGCACGGGGGTGGTTATTTACCTTCGTACCTCGGTCGTACAGAAGTTGCATGCGAGCGTTTTCAGGACGAAGAGGCAAATTGCCTAAATACAAAAAAACCTAGCGAATATTTGCAGAGCCAGATTTTTGCCGATTCAATGGTATTTTCAGCTGAGGGACTACGTCATTTGGTAGCTGAAATGGGAGCAAGTCAGGTTGTGTATGGAACCGACTCCCCATTCCCATGGCCAGAGACCATGGATCTGATCATTGACTCACCTACGTTGAGTGATGCTGAGAAAGAAGCCATCCTGGGTGGCAACTTGCTGCGTATGCTCCGCATCGAAGGGTAGTATTTGATTCGCTAAGTTTACTCAACTGTCTGACTGATCAGGCGGCTAAAAAGTACGGGGTTAATTTTTAATTGAATTGTTATCAAGAATCAGAATAGATGGGGCTGATTCTGCCAAGGCACGGTAGGTATCCATAAAAGCGAACATTCCGGTCGGAACGTTCGCGCCGCCAAGCACGATATCTACGTCGGCATCACCATCGATGTCACCAGCATCAATGGTCATCCAACGACCACTATTTAGCTCGGGCGTCGAATGGGCGGTAAATTCCAATCTCCCATTATTTTCTAAATATACAAATGACTCTCTTTGTTCTATTGCGAAATCTGGGGAAAAGGAGATTGCTGCGATATCCAAATCGCCATCATTGTCAAAATCTGCTGCCCTTGCACCAAAAGCGCCATACATTGGATAAAAGTAAGCTTCCTCAAATTGTAGGTCGCCCTGGTTTAGGTATATTCGAATACCCTGAAAATTCTTTAATGTGTTGTAAGGGTCTGAATCAACGTTATCTCCATTCACGACTAAGAAATCCATTTGGCCATCTTGGTTAAAGTCCTGCAGTTCAAAATATGTGTGGCCGTATGATGGGTGTGTCTCAAAGATTGTAGTGCTCTCAAACTCATTCTCTCCATTATTGGTAAGAATGTAGAACCCTTCCTGGGCGTGCGATAACAGAACTGCGATGTCAGGATGCTGATCACCGTTGAAATCGTGAATTACGGCTTTAACTGCACCAGGCCGGCCAATCAAGACATGCTCAAGATAACTGCCGTCGGGTTGAGACTCGAACCAAGCTAAATTTCCCTGTTGCCCACCAAACCCGCACACCACGAAGTCTAGAACGCCGTCTCCATTGAAGTCATCTGTGTCCATATCGGCCATCCGATAGATGTCATTTATAGCGACGCTAATGCTGGTGCTAGTGACGCTTTGATCAACCAGCGGCAGGCGGCTGATAGTAGCGACTTTCTCAAACGAAGCCGTTACAGAGAAAAGATCGCCGATAGATGCAAGAAAAGCGCTATCTGCGGTGAACTCAATATCGACCGGAGCAATCGCAGGACCAAATTTGAGAGGCGGCGAAATCAGTTGCCCATCTGCGCCTAAAATGGCGAGCGAGTTTGCAGCGGCATCGCCAATATAGACTTGATTTGTATCCTCTTTAACGTGGACTAAAGTGGTTATGGTGGGGTCGGAGCGATAGTTAGACTGGACAATGTCAAATTGAGGTAATTCCCAGCTCAATGTTGGCTTGCTTGCTTGCGGGATTGGTACTTCCGTCGCAGATTCGACGTAATAATGTCTTAAAGTCTCCCAATCGCTATCGCTCAATATAGGTGCCGCAGGAACCATGTTTTCTCTGGTTAGAAACGTTAGTTTCGACTTAACATTTTCCTGCGCGAATTCGGGGTGGTGTGAGAGGTAGTCGATATTTTCTATGCCCATCATATAACCCATATATCCCAGCACCATTTCCCAGCTTCGCTTGGGCAAGATATCGGGCAGGGGCTCGAGATGACAGGTTGAGCAATATAAGGTTGCAAGCTCTTTGCCGTGAGAAACCTCCCGTTGTGCCTGCCACTTGCTCAATAATCGACCAGGGTCAGAAAAAGCGATGATCAACCCAAGTATCGCCAGGCTGCTACCAATAAGTACTTTCTTGGGGGTGATCAATTCAATGCTCCGGTAATTTATTAAGGCAATTCATTTTAGCGACTCTATAGTTTGTATCTACAACTTGTATCTAAAGCCAACGTACATTGTCGGTTCTTGCACAATATTACCAACACTTGTTTGGTAATCCTCCGCCAATACGTTCTCAATAGAACCATTGATTATCAAGTTAGTAGTCAAAGCGTAGCTCACGGTAGCATCCAATATATTTGAGGGTTCAATAGCAATGTTTCCAGTTGGAACACTCGAGTCTGGGATGCTGCCTGTATATCGGGCCCTAAGGTTTAACTGAAAATCATTGTTTGGCTTCCATTGCAAACCCAATCCAGTTCGTGATTCCGGTCTACCTCGCAATTCTAAGTTCGATTGATTGACAACTTCTATATCAAGTAGAGACGCGAATGCGGTTAGCTCAAAATTGCTAGATAGCATAAAGCGGGCCTGCAATTCGGTACCTGTAATTTCAACTTTATCTCTATTCACTAATAAAGGCGGAGGTCCCGCCTCAAAATCGACTAAATTTTTGAATGTATTGCGAAACACGGATAAGCCGATCATCCAATGCATACTTTCGTACGAGTACCTGAACTCCAAAGAGTTCGAGGTTTCGTTTTTTAACCCAGGGTTGCCTACTAGGGGGTTTCCAAGCGCATAGAAACTTGGGAGCTTAAAGCCCTCTCCCCAATTCAGCATAACTGTATGCATCTCGTTTAGAGATGTGTATTCGACATTAATTTGAGGTGTAAAAACTTCGGTACTCTGAAACCTTTCAATTCTTCCTCCGCCGGTAGCCGCTATTTGCTTGATTGGCCGCCACACCATTTCCGTAAAGGCGCCCCATTGCTCTCGTTGTAGAGAGAAAGAGGCCGGGAGTTCAAATCCAATATCTATTACGCCATCGCTGTTGCCGCTTGATCGTTCGTAATTCACGCCACCTAATACGCGGAGATTGCGATATTGTCTTGAAAGATAGGACATCGAGACAATCGTTGCTTCGTAATTATTATCCGAACGGATTGCAGGTAGGCCGAATGGATCACGCAAGCCTGGTAATACTGCAGGGGTGTCAATATTCAGTGCTATTTCCGAATAAGAAGTCTTAAAGGATAATTCACTACCCCCGTCATATTCAGCTCGGTAGATAGCACCAATTTGTTTATGCACGGAATTTCGTGACTCTAGTTTGGGTGAAACTGCAAATAGGGCGCCCCCACTGTCATCGGGGTAAGCGCTGCTGTCGCTATCGAAATATCTAAGTTGAATATCTAATTGCCGGGAAGAGTCGATTTCAGTCGAGCGCTTAACAACCAGTCCGCGACCGGTGTAACTGGTCCTGGTTGCTCCATTATCCTCTCTTTCATAAAGTGAAGAGATATTCCACTGTCCATCCCCCCACACCAGCCCCGAACTATACCCGTCACCAGTAGGCGAAACCTGACCAAAAAGCTCGGTACCAACGATGTTTCGGGTTTTAATATTGACTACACCACCGAGAGCCTGCGACCCATAAACTGCTGACGAAGCCCCGGGTAATATATCTATTGATTCAATCCCCAGCAGCCCGAAATTCCCCATATCTACAGCGCCGCCGCGATTATCGGTTAGGTCATTCACTGGTAATCCATCAATTTGTATTAGGGTAAAGTTCGGATCGGCCCCCCTTAGATATAGGCTGTTGTATGTTCCACGTCCTGAGCCGGTTTGGGTGAATGTAAGTGGATTGTTTTGTATGGCAGACAAGGTCGAGGTTCCGGCGTATGACCGGATGGTGTCATTGTCGATGAACAGCACATTTGCTTTGGATACTCCCGGGAGCCTTGTACCGATAACGGATACTTCATCGATAGGCGCAGCGCGGGTTTGCGCCGAAAGAATAGCTAGACCAATTGATATAATTATTGACAGATAGGCTGAAGAAGTTTTCAATTCACTTTTCTCAGAATACTGCCGAAAACTGCAGCAGCAGGGAATATTCTTGCGGGCTATCACGCAGCGCAGCTTACCGGTCGGCTCCGTCAGGGTTTTTCTGCATAAAACGGGTATCCGTAAACCGCAAAGGCTCGCGCATTCTTTTCCCCGCTAGCTCCTGCGAAAGTATCGTGTTTTTCACCAACACGTATATTGATAAACCCGGCATCAGCCAGTAGTGTTTTCCAGCCTGCACACGGCAGGCCACCGGCAATTCAGGCGGTCCAGAGATCGACGTTATTTCGGGCTTCCTCCGGTACCGAGTTGCCATTGGCAATATCCGCAAATTGCAACACACCACCCGGCCTAAGCACCCGGAATGCTTCATCGAATACCGCATGTTTATCTGCACAAAGATTAAATACTCCGTTGCTTATCATGACGTCAGCCCAGCCATCATCTATCGGTAAATCTTCGAGAAGGCCTTGTTCAAAAGAAACGTTGCCAGCACCCATTTGGGCGGCGGTTTCACGCGACTTACTCAGCATTTCCTCGGTCATATCAACGCCAACAACCTGGCCCTGTTCGCCAACCAGACCGGCGGCGATAAAGGAATCAAATCCAGCGCCTGCTCCTGCGTCAACGATTTTCTCACCAGGTTGAATCGTCCGCATCACAAACGGGTTCGATACTACGGCAAAAGACTCTACCGCTGAATCGGGTAGGGCATCGACGGTAGCCTGATCATAGCCAAGCTTTTTTGCCAGCGGTCTTCCAGTATGAAAGTGGTACCCCTTGAGTGGATCAATCGCGACTTCACGATAGGTATCTTTTATCTGTTCGCGTAACTCAACAGGATCGACTGATGTTTTATTGCTCAATATTGATTCCTCCTTAATACTGGCAGAAGATTATTGTACATAACCGGGCCCACGGAAAACGGTACTGAATTCTAGGTGTGAAATCTTCCAACCCTCATCAGTCAGTTTAAAGTTTGTGTGGTATTCATTCGCTACCGAAATACCACGCATTTGAATGGGCTTGTCACCGATACCCACTGGTCGATTCCCGTTCAAAATCAGTGCAGAGCTTATACCAGTGGCTTCAGTTGCAGAGATCGGAGTGATTTGCGTTGTGGTAAACATGACCATGTGAGCGGAGCCCGGGTGTGGGCGGTCGGTTATATTTTTTCTAATAGCTTGCCGACCTCGATAGGTCTCTGATCCAATAAGCAAGGTACCATCTTCACTAAACGTGTTTGCAAACCCGTCAGCATCCAAATGGTCTCGATAAATAGCGTAGTCTGCCAACAATTGCTTACATAGCACTTCAATCGTATTTCGATCCTTCACCGTTAAATCGGCTGATACGGCAATGGATGCAAATAATAGGCTAGTGCCTAGCAACAAATATTTGGAATTTCTCATCGGGAGCTCTCCTACTCCGGGTCAACAAACAGAGTGGTGTACTCACGCTTGGCAATTTTCCAACCATCGTCGGTTAACTTATAGACAGAGCGCGATTCCGAGCCCACTTGAAAGGCATTGTTGGTCGCAGGTAGACCAGCTTCTGTAATTGGTGCTTCAAGCACAATTGCATAGCTGATGCCGTTCGCGGTAGTGGCATCCACCGGCTTAATTTGCACGGTACCCGTTAGCTGCATATGCGCTTCAGGCTCGCTACGGTCCAAAGAGTTAACGTATTCGCTAATTACCTCGCGGCCTTTAATAATACGACCATTGGATCTTGCCCATTCCCCATCTTCGGTAAAGATGTTTGCGAACGCTTCAGCATCGCCTCGGTCCCGATATATAGCATAATCGTGTTCAAGCCGTTCACACCCGATAATCATCGCGACTAGCTCGTCTTGGGTCAATTCATCCGCTGCTTGTAGAGTCGAGCTTGTCGAAATAAAGATAACGAATAAATAGGTAATGCTTGCAATCGATCTTCGAAATATTGAATTCATCACAGCGTCCTCGGTTTATTTTACGTCAGCACTGGCCAGTGCTTTGGATTCGCGTTCGTCAATAACGGTACGCATTTCGCGCTGGCTTTCACGGCTAATTGGGTAGCGCAACAACAAGGCAAATACAATTGCATAGGCCAAAATGGGAACTCCGACAATAAAGTAACGTAACCGTTGTAACGCTTCAATCGGGTTGTCGGCGCCCATTTCGGGGTCGAAACCAAATACGGTAAGAAAAGAAAATCCGATAAATATCGCGAAACCAGAAGCGAACTTACTCGAGAGCTGTAACAAGGAGTAATAGAGTCCAGTCCTTTCAGAGCCGCTCTCGACGTTATCTTTATCGCATACGTCAGCCATCATAGCTCTAGGTAAAAATTCGTTGGCAGATGAGTTTAGCCCGACAAGCACGAACATCCCAGCTGTTAACGCTACCTGGTTGGGCGGAAGAATAATCAACAATAACGGAGTGATGGCACCAGTCACCATAGCAATTTGCAGTGCACCGTGTTTACTCCATTTCTCTGAAGCTTTGACCCAGGCCGGTAAACCTACGGCACCACCAATCACAAGAAACAAAAGGATAAAGCCAGCTTTGTCTTCGAGGTTCAAGGTGTAGGCAACAAAAAAGAAGAATAAGCCTTGAACAATAAAAGTTGAGAAACCCAGCAACGCGTTTGCGCAAAGAAGTCGTGCAAGCGCCGGGTTGCCAAGCAGTAAAGCAACACCTTTCTTAAAGCCCAGATGTGGACGGTTCGCTGTCTTTCGCTCGGGAGCGCTAAACAAGCATATAATAACGGTTAGAGGAAGCACGATCATCATGAACCAGCCAAGCCCGGAAACTTTGGCTTCATAATCTGGTGATCCGAAATACTCAAGGATGGTTGGTACCAGTCCGACTAATAGTCCGCCGGCGATTCCAAGTATTTGTAGCACACCGGTAATTCGCGAGCGGCGATCATAGTCGCGTGATAGTTCAAGCGCCCAGGAAGTATGGCTGATGGTGAAAGCATCCCATCCGATATACATCAAACCCAAGGTAAGGAAAAGATAGGTTTTTGAGACAGATTCAGGGGGGTTAAATGCCAGATACATGGCTATAACCAGAATCGGCGCAGATAGAGCTAACCAAGGTCGACGACGTCCCCAACGCGTTTCGTAACTATCCATGAACAGTCCCCACATAGGTGCGGCGATCATGTCGATGAACTTGGCTGCAAAGAATACTGCGCCTACGGTTGCAGCCCCCAAGCCCCGATGCTCGGCATACAATGCGGGTAAAAACACGAATACCGCCGTTAGCAACATGTTCAATCCAAGCGCTGGTTGCGCGAAGCCAAACATTTGAAGCTTGCTTAATCGTATATCGCTCATCTTATTCAGTCCTATAAAGTCAGAAAAGGTGTAGAGGGCAGACTAATTTTTATCTTGAGTAACCCCAAGTTTGCGAACGCCCGATGCTCGCTGGGTTAGTACAATCATAATTCCACCGAGGATGGCGACGGAAGCAAATATCAGACGCAGTGTAATCTGCTCTGAAAGAAATACAATCCCACCAAGGGCTGCAACGACCGGAACTGATAATTGAACAGTAGCTGCATGCGTAGCAGCGAGGCCCCTAAGTGCCGCATACCAGATAACATATCCTAAACCGGAAGCGATAGCCCCTGAGGCAACGGCCAAGATAAGACCATTTCGAGTACTATGGAACTCGCCAATGAATACCGCGCTGACGAGCAGCGCTACTGGAATTGCAAAGACGAAGCTGTTTGCCGTTGCCTGCAATGGGTCAGTAACTTTTCTACCCAGCAACGAATATGATCCCCAAGCAATACCTGAGACCAGCATTAGGATAGCACCGGTCGGGTCGGGCGCCGCCACTCCGGGTGAAAGCAGATAAATTAGTCCAAAAACAGTTAGGGCTAGTCCGCCCCATGACGGCAACGAAAGACGCTCGCCACTGAGCATTGCTGCGCTAAACATAGTCAGCTGAACGGCACCAAACAGCAACAAAGCGCCAGTCCCAGCGCTCAGTGAAAGGTACGCGAAGGAAAAGAATGCCATGTAAGTGAATAAAGCTGCAGAAAACCGCCAATCAAATAAGGGACGACCGTGGGAGCGCCAGCGCGGCAATGTAATCAGCAATAGTACTAATGCACCGGACAGCAATCGGACCGTGGTGAAACTTGCCGCGTCGATGAGCCCGTCACCAAGCGCAAGCCGACAAAGCAACGAATTTGCTGCAAAAGCAAACATCGCCGCTATTGTCAGGATTGCGGTTCGCGCAGCTGACGGAGCAGCCCCTATAGCTGAACTACTTTGATCACGCATACCTGATTAACTCCCGGGTATGAGTATCTACAGATTGCGGATCCACAGATTGTTGTTGGTGCTTAGATTGAACGTACGTTCATATTCGCTGCAAGGTTTGCAGGCTCTCTTAGCGTTGATATACCTGGACAGCCTTTCATTGTGGCCTGCAGAACTCGATCCAATGCCTCTTGATTCGGTTCGTCTGAAACGCCAATATCTACGTTTATAGTCACCTGTCGGAAACCCGAGGGTGGTGCGTCTTCCATCATGTGTCCCCTTACGTCCATTTCGGCTACCGCCGTGGCTTCAAAGGTGTCGTACTTGATATCCCACTTGGCGGCGTAGAAAGCAAAGACAGCAGCGAAGCAACCTAAAGCACCACTTAATAAGTATTCCAGCGGTGTCGGTGCATCGGCTAAACCTCCCACATGTGACGGTTCACTAATCACCCAACTGCGGCCCGACTTTAGGCTAGAGGCGAGCTCATTCAGGTCGCCAACGGATTTGACTGCTACTTCAACGGTGGATTGTGGTCCTTTTGGCGCTGCAGCATCAGGATCCTCTATATATCGGGCCTCTCGGGCTAGCGTGATTTTTTTAAGCTCTGGAAAACATACACTTATAGATTCAACAGATTCAACTTTTGTTTCAGTCATTACTACTAATACTCCTAATTCTTAAGGTGTAGATTTAATCGCCTCGATTAGCATTACAGCGGCTTGTAGTATCACGCCTCGGTAGGCGGAAGCGGTCGAAATCGAAGTCTCTGCCCTTCAGGCTCTGGCGGAATGTGGAATGCGTCGGTAAAACGATTTGAGAAATTCCACATACAACACAACACAGTAAGCTCAACGACTTGCTGGTCGCTGAAGTGGCCCGAAATACGTTCAAACACCTCATTCTTGTCACTCGCAGTCATATCGGTAACGGCATCAACCCACTCAATTGCCGCCTTTGTTCGCTCATCCAGACACTCAGCGGTATGGTAATCGCTCGCTTGAATCATTTTTATTTGTTCAGCGGTAAGCCCAGCTTCTGCACCTAGATCGATATTGTGGATAAGGCAATATTCCGATTCGTTCTGGCTCGACGTGCGGATAATTACTGCTTGCTCGACCTTGAGAAATTCAGGGTCTTCCTCCAAGTAGCGCATGCGGATACCTTTATTGGCAGTCATCCACGCTTCTAGTGCGCCTGGAGCTAGAGCCATAATCATAGAGAAATTACTAACGGTGCCAAATTGTCGGGTTGACTCCGCGAAAATTTCACCAACTCTTCCTGTAGCCGTCTTAGTATTACGACCTTTTATTCTAGGGGTTTTCATAAATATAGTTTCCTGATTAAGGGGTTTAATACTAAATAGTTTCAGGCCGTTTTAATTGTAATGCCTAGGCTTGTACAGCGCAGCTTTAACATTTAAATGTTGAGACGTGTCATCTTAAATGAGGGGCCTTGCAGGGTTGAGACGGAATATTGTAGCAAAATCTATCTGTCATAAAAATGCACATATTGCTAATATGTCCGGCCCATAAGATCTTTGAGTAATCGATAAATGCCTGTCCTTATTAATTCTGAAAGTGTCGATGCCATACCCATGGGCGAAGGCATTACCCGCCAAGCTTTAATTACACCGGAGCGTGTGAATAATGACTGTGTCGTATTAGACCGCTGGAATGTAAGCGCTGGCGCAAGTACTAAAATTCAAGTCGCCTCGACGGATTTAGCTTGGTTTCAGTTGCTCGAAGGTGAAGCAACCTTAGATGGGTCTGCAGGCCACCACCAGTTAAGCGATGCAAATGTGGTTTTCTTGCCGCCTGAATTTGAAGGAACTTTGGAATCAGCCAGCGGGGCAGTAGTGCTATACGCCAGGGTGCCAGACGCGGGTCGTTTTGACCCTGCATTTGCGGACTCAAAATTGGAATTCCGATGCGTGGATTGGCGAGCGGAGCCAACGCTTGATTCTGAGCATGATGCTCGCACACGAATTTATCTTGTTACGCCAACTCTGTTTGGGACCAAGGCGGTTAAGGGAGAAATGATTATCTATGCTCCAGGCGCGACTGCGTCGACGCATCATCACGTTGGTGCAGAGCATTTTCAGTATATTATTAGTGGTAGTGGTACCGCGCTGTTAGGTGACGAGTCTCAGCCCATGCGTGCAGGTGACACCTTATACAACTACGAGTATGAGATGCATAATTTTGTTAATGATGGCGACGAGGATCTTGTATTCGTCGAGTACTTTGTGCCAGCAGAGTGTCAAACTATATGGGTGAACCCTGAAACGGTTTGCACCTGGTCACCCACGGGCAAGAATATCGATGGCGGCGAGCCTTCCCGCAAAGTTACAGCACATGCGCATGGCGCGGATGTCGACGCATAAAATTAATCGGTCTATATAGATAATAATTCGATTTACCCAGTCCGTAGATCTGAACATTGTGGCGTAAATGCCCACCAACATTGAGGAAGAAATATCGTGAGAATAGTACCTATTGTTTTTTTTAGTTTGTTGACCGCATTTTCAGTAAGCGCACAACAACCACCATCGACCATACCGACTGTTTCGAATGACAATATTGCCCGACAAGGTGCATTTTATATTGGCGGCAGTTATGTCGGCGAACCCGGAGAAGAAACTATGGGTGGGGCGATGTACGTCGAGGTCATGGTGCCCAAAGAGATTAAATATCCTTACCCTATCGTTTTATTGCATGGTACTGGGCAGACCGGCTTTGATTGGCTATGGACTCCAGACGGTCGTCCTGGGTGGGCATATAATTTTATTGATATGGGTTTCGTAGTGTACCTGCAAGACTATCCTGCTCGAGGTCGCTCGCCATATGTTCCTGCGGTTGATGGTGATTTAAGCATCCGTACAGGACCAACACTTGAAAAAATCTTTACTGCCCCGGCAGATGAAGATTTTCCGCAAGCCAAAAACTTCACGCAGTGGCCCGGCACCGGAAAAATGGGCGATCCCATTATGGATACGTTTACCCGTACTCAGGTGCAGTACATTGGTGCTCGGCAGGCCGAACTTACCATCGAAGCGAATAAAGCGTTGCTCGATTTAATAGACGGGCCAGTCATCCTGCTGACCCATTCTCAAGGCGGTCGATTCGGCTGGAGCATTGCAGATGAACGGCCGGATAATATTAAAGCCATCGTTACTGTTGAGCCTTCGTCTCCTCCAATTCGAAGCGTGGACCCAGCCAAAGTCGCCTACCGAGAATCTGGTGGTCTATCCTGGGGCGTAGGTAATGTACCGATAACTTATGATCCGCCTATAAGTGAGGCATCTGAACTGCAAGTCGAACTGCAGCCTGAAGCAGAGGGTGAGAACCTGATCGCTTGCTATCGTCAAATTGAACCGGCTAGAACTCTGCCAAACCTACAGGACATTCCGGTGCTGTTCCTTAATGGTGAAGGCGGTTATCACCGAATTTATGATCACTGTCTTGCAAATTGGTTAAACCAAGCCGGTGTGTCGACAGAGTACGTACGTCTAGAAGAAGTCGGGCTCCCTGGCAATGGCCATCAGATGATGTTGGAGCTCAACAGTAAGGGTATAGCGGAGTATATTAGTGGCTGGTTGCATGAGAATGTGAAGTAGTCGCAGTTTTTGTTAATCCGATTAGCTATCGAGTTAAACGTTGACGCCTTTTATGAAATTCATTGATCGTAGGCAGTTTCTCTCGGCAGGGGCCAGCGTAGCCCTTGCTTCGACTTATCCTTCGCTTTCCTTTTCACAGGAAGCGATGCAATGGCGTAAAATCCCCTCAAGTGGGGAAGAAATTCCCGTTTGCGGATTAGGTTCATCGCCAATTTTTATGTCATTCCCCGAAGGTGGTGAAGATGCAACTGCTTCGGTGATTCGTGCCATATTCGACATGGGCGGTAGAATGATTGATACGCCATCTTTCCTTCGCGATACCGATCCCGTGCTCGGTCAAACTTTAAGTGGGATGGGCCTTTTGGAAGAGTCATTTCTATCAGCGAAGATTACCGTGCGAGGTAGAGAGGCAGGTGATCGTCATCTACAGCGATTACAAGCAGCACTCGGAAAAACACCGCTAGACTTATTGATGATCCACAATATGATGGATTTAAGCTCTCATTGGCCTACCCTAAAGGAGTGGAAAGAGTCCGGGAGGGCTCGGTACATTGGCGTCACTCAGACTGAGCGCGTGGCGGATGATGCACTGGTCAAGTTAATGGAGACCGGTGAGGTAGATATGCTCCAGGTTAACTACTCGATACAGGAGCCGCAAGCAGCGGACCGCATACTCCCAGCCGCGATGGATAATGGGGTGGCAATTGTAACAATCCGGCCCTTCAGCAATGGACGCTACTTTGGTGTTGTCGGTGGGCGAGAGTTACCGGAATGGGTGGCGGAGTTTGATTGTGAGTCTTGGGCGCAGTTTGCATTAAAGTTCATCCTGTCTCACCCTGCAGTAACCTGCGCACTTTCAGAAACCAGTAAGCCACACCATGTGGTCGATAATATGCGTTCTGGGTATGGCAAATTACCAGATGAAGACATGCGCCAGCGTATGTATGACTATTTGTGGGGCCTCTAGAGTTCTTCGGGGCGCGTTAATTCTCAGATTGCATGGCGTTGAAATAGATTTTTAATAAGCTATTTGATCGGGACCTATTGAATTAACCAAACAAGAGCGCATTTTCATATAAATGAGTTTATGCGCACTATTCCATTCTGCCCTCCCTGCGAGATGCTACGAGTTTAATCTGGTATTACAGGCTGTGCGCATTGATAGCGAAGTTGTCGCTAGCGACGGCCGCTATTATTTGTTGGTTGACGAGGCAGTTGCGGCAGAGGCCTACAGCCAATTAAAACTGTATGTCGAAGAAAATGCACCTGAGGAAATACTTTCGCAGCCGCTCAGGCCAATCTCAAAAGGGTTTGCCGGAGCATATCTATATGGTTTGGTATTGCTGATAATCGGTGCGTTAAAAAGTACAAATGCACTGAATCTTCATTGGCAAATTAATGGGCTCGCCCATTCGGTAAAAATAATGCAAGGTGAATGGTGGCGTACGATCACCGCACTAGCTTTACACGCAGACGCAGCCCACCTTGCGGGTAATATCGGGTTTGGCGCACTATTTGGAATACTGGTGTCGCAATATATAGGCAGCGGTGCGGCTTGGTTTACCATTTTAGTGGCTGGTGCATTGGGTAATGGTCTCAATGCTGATTGGTATCAAACGACACATCTTTCTATTGGTGCATCAACAATGGTATTCGCCGCATTGGGCATCCTTGGTGTTTTCGCTATAAACAATGGACAGAATTATTCTAGAGCTCATTTTCGCAGATGGGCGCCGTTCATAGCGACTTTTGCGCTGCTAGGGTTTATTGGCACTGCTGGGGAGCGTACAGATATTATGGCTCACCTATCTGGCTACATTTGCGGGTGCCTAAGCGGAATCGTCTGGGTATTCTTGTTACGTCGTGGTTTCGAAAATATCCCCGCCCAATACGTTTTCGGCTTGGCTAGTATTGCATTGGTTTGTTTGGCTTGGGTGCTGGCTTTTGTAGGATAAGTGTAGAACCGAAGCATAGCTCAAAGGTTTAAAGGCTTCGTTTGCTTAGCAAACATGTTCTCACCAAATAAATTCTTCGTCGTAGCCAGGCACCAAACTGTAACGAGAATTTAAAAATTTGACCAAGTCGATAAGCTCAGAGACTTTCATATCCTGGTTTCCATTGTGCATAGGTGACGTTCTAATGTTGCGACGCTCAGATATTGGAAACTGCTCCAGGTAACGCTCCGAGAGTTGATAGTTTGGGTTTATTATAGAAGTTGCCAGATCAGCGTAAGTTTTAGCAAAAAACAACTCACCACCCAGCTCGACTTCAATTGGCATTTGTCCTTCAAAAGGCGGTAATTCGTAATCTCTGATGGTGTGGCATTCAATGCATTGCATGGCGATAAACGCTTGCTCCCCAAGCTGAATATTCCCCTGTTCCACCGGAAATCTAAATTCAGAAACGTAGTCTGGGTGGGTTACGCACGCGCTGAGCGAAGCGATAAATATCGAGCCAATAGCAAACAATGATTGTCGAGTTTTCATATATTTTATTATTTGATAGGTTTCAATAGTTCATAAGGCCAGAAGAGATAATGCGCGTATTTGAATACTTTGGTTTGATCTGTATGAACCAGAACGACGAATTATGAAGGTTGAATTAGAGGGGTGACTTAAAACGCTATGAGCGTTACTTTGTTAGAATCAGCTTGAGAGATTCAATCGTCCGTACCAAGTTGGTAAATTGCGAGGGTAAACATGAGGAAACACATGACAGATTTCAATAATATTCGTAGAACACTAGTTAGCCTTCTTTTGACAGGTTTCATTTTTATCTATTCAGCCGTATCTGGGGCGCAGAGCGATTCCATTCAGCTCCTAAACGCATTTGGAGAGCCCGGTTCTTCTTCTAAGACAGCAAAGATAATTGCGCCCAAGTTAGAGGAGTATCTGAATAGCGCAGTTGAACTAAAATATAGCCAGGGACGCAACGCTGGTGTTGGCGCGCCTGCTGATGGCAAAACTATGGTGATGTCTACTATCGGGCTAATGGCACTTCTTCCTGGTGTCGTACCAGATTATCCGGTTAACTCTCTAACCGATTTGCGACCGATTACGCGTACTACGGGAACGCCAGATATGCTGGTTATACGTTCAGGTTTAGGCATTAACACCATCGAAGAACTTATTGCTTATACCAATGAAAACCCTGATGCGTTGAAGTACTTTCACGTTGCGCCAACCAGCATTCATCGCCTGGAATTTGCCGCAATATTTGGAGAGCTCGGTGTGCGTGCAACGCTGGACACGAGCCGGTCAAATGGCAATGACGACGGTATGGCAGGAATTACCGATGGCACTTTAGACCTTATGGCGAGCACTTCGCCTTATATGACCCAACTGATCAGCTCGGGAGCGGCCGTACCGCTAGCCGTTATTCACCCGACTCGAATGCCTTTGTTTCCGGATGTTCCCACCTTATTGGAGTTAGGAGCGACGACAATGTCATCGGGCTCTTGGGCAGGTGTCTTTGCACCAGGCGGAACTTCCGATGAAGATGCAGATCGTTTTTACAAAGCGCTGGAATTTGCCATGGACGATCCTGAAGTTGTCGCGGCGATTGGTGCGTTGGGAATGGAGGTAAACCTTAGTGAGTCCCCAGCAGAATTTTCGAGTTTTATAGAATCGGAAATGCAGCGCCTAAGGTCAGCCGCAGAGCAGTACGATTTTAGAACAGATTAGTGCGTGCAAAATGAGACGACGAGTTAGAGCACTTTTTGGTGCAAGCTACAAAAAACATGAGAAAGCTAGTGGAGGATATGGTGCTCTTGATTAATCGTTTGTTGGTAATTTCTGCAGTATTTATTTTTGGTTCTTATGGCATCGTGTATGCGCACCATTCGCATGGCAACTACCAAATAGGCGAGGAAATTACGGTCCAGGGTGTGGTGACAGAGTTTCATTTTGCGAATCCTCATGTCTGGGTGTTTATGGATGTAGAAAATGAACAGGGTAAAGTGGAGTAATGGGCGCTTGAAGGCGGCGGAGCTGCTGGTTTTAAACGCGCGGGTTGGGCTGGCATAGCATCGGGAGACGGGCTCACAGTTACCTGCACACCAACTCGTGACGGTGATAATGGCTGCTTTATCAATGATGTGCAGATTGATTCCTCGAATGCTCAGGCTGCCGCAGAGCCAGAATGGGTCAATATGGCTTATCCAGAACAGTTATTTAGCGCTAATTTCCCGAACCAACCTACGGTTAGTGAGATGCCCTACCTTTCAGAATACGGTGGCACTTTTCCTTCCACTATTTATCAAGCTCAAGAAGGGGAAAACCACTATTCAGTGACCGTGGTTGATTTCTCCGCGGCTAAAGATGTTTACTTGCGAATGGCTGACGAGGTAAATGTTTCCGGGGTGCATAACTTCTGGCTTTACGATCAAATGGGTTCGGTCGCGTATGCAGCACAGCAGTTCAGATTGCGCGGTGGAGACGTTACCTATGATGCCTGGCATCATGTTGACTTTATTGGCGGACATCAGCTCTTTCTTACTAATGCGGATCAAACCCGTACTTACGCCGGTATATATAGGCACGCGGATAGGCTATACATATTAGAGGCAACGGTAGCAGCCGGCACGCCGCCTCAAGGTGTGTTTCAACAATCGCTAACCATATTAGACGAAGAGGGTAAGCGCATTCGTTATGACCTGCAGCCGGATCACTCCAGAGTTCGGGTTGCAGCGGATTAAAATTTGCTTGAAGTTTATCGCCGTCTTTTTCGGCTTTTTATTGTTAGCTAATCCGCTGCAAGCGCATCATAGCCGTTCAGCTTTTGATACCGCTTCAGTTATCACCTACGAAGGTATTGTTCGAGAAGTCGCCTGGCGTAGCCCGCATGTTTATATTTCGATTGATCTAGAGGATGGCGGGGAATGGCACTTTGAGTCAGATTCGATTCCCATACTGATAAGAAGTGGATGGACTGATCGATCAGTGGTCGTCGGAGAGCACATCGTGGTTGAAGGCAACCCAGGTAGAAAACCGAGTGAACGCGCTTCGCTATTAGTTTCGGTTCTTAAGGATGACGGCACAGTGTTAACCCCAAGATCACACTTCCAGAAAGATTCCAGAGAGCTACAAGCCAGATCAGGGGCTAGATCTCTAGCGGGTGTTTGGGAACTGCCTTATGGAGATTATGGGGACTATTTTGTAAGTTGGGGGGTGGTGGAACTGACAGAAGCCGGAGCGTCAGCTCAAGCACTTTTCACGCCATCGGCATTACCTACCGGGACCTGTATTGGCACACCTACGCCCATGCTACTTGCCATGCCGTACTTAAGTGAAATTGAACTGCAGGAGGATATCGCCTACATCCGGAGTGAATTCTTCAACACCGAGCGAATCATTTACCTCGATGGTCGTGGCCATCCAGAGAACGGCGTCCGCACGAACCAGGGGCATTCCATTGGTCGATGGGAGGGCGAAGATCTGATTATTGATACTCGCCTCTTCGAGGATCACCCCGCCCCAATGCGAAGTACTAACGAAGGTGTACCGTCCGGGGCACACAAACATGTAATAGAGCGATTCTCACTTAGCGATGATGGCAGTAGGGTAAAGATAGAGGTCTTCCTTGAGGATCCAGAATTCCTCGCTACGCCGTTTCAGGCGACTTTGGAGTGGGCATATGTTGCTGATTTTGAGTTATCGAACTATAGCTGCGTACCGTGATTGAATCACCGAGGAATACTGCTGGGTAGAGCGGTTTTCGCTCCGCATTAAATGTGGTTTACAGGCATACAATCTAGTCGAATCTTGCATTAGAATAGCCGACCGAAAATCACCTACAAATTCTTCAGCGCTTCAAAGGAGCATATCAAGACATGGCAATTACCCTCCCAGAACTACCGTACGCAATGGACGCACTTGCACCACATATTTCCCAGGAAACTCTGGAGTATCATTACGGTAAGCATCACGCATCTTACGTTGGCAAACTTGCCAAGCTTATAGAAGGCACCGAACACGAAAACTCAGATCTCGAAACCATCGTTAGAAATTCTGACGGTGGAGTATTTAATAACGCCGCTCAAATATGGAACCATTCTTTCTATTGGAATTGCTTGAGCCCAAATGGTGGTGGTGCAGCTGAAGGTTCAATTGCTGAGGCGATAAAGCAGTCCTTTGGATCTTTTGATGCTTTTAAAGAGGCTTTTACGACTAGCGCCTTGACTAACTTCGGTTCGAGTTGGACTTGGTTGGTGCAGAACGCTGATGGTGGAGTTGAAATTGTTAATACCAGTAATGCTGCCACTCCGTTAACCGATTCGAGCGTTACCCCATTGCTTACCGTAGATTTGTGGGAGCACGCTTATTACATCGATTACCGTAATTCACGCCCAAATTATATGGCAGCGTTTTGGAGCTTGGTAAATTGGGACTTCGTTAACGACAATCTAGCTTAGCTCTACCGGACCAATCCGCGTTTCTTGAGATAGCTTTCTTTGTGAAATGTTAAAGGTTCAACTGAAAATGAGAATAGTGAACAATGTATAGATTTTTCTGTTTTTTGGCGTTCATTTCGCTCACCCCATTCGCATTAGCCCATCACTCGATGGCGGAATACGATTTTGATGTAACGCAAGAGTTGCAAGGTGAAGTTGTCAGCCTCAACTGGCGCAACCCGCACGTAGAGTTAACCCTTAGAGTAAGAGATTCAAATGGCGTCGAAGCTGATTGGGAAATCGAGGCTCAGGATGTCAATACAATGTCCAGGCGCGGACTAACAGCGGAATTGATTGATATTGGCGATAACATACGGGTGGCAGGACACGCGTCAAAACGACAAGTT
>DNHK01000205.1 GCA_003485905.1 Gammaproteobacteria bacterium
GTTAAAACTTATAGTTAAAACCTTGCGTGATATCCGAGCTAACTGCAGTTCTAGTTTAAAAATCTAAAGTGAAATCTAAGCTAAAATCTATATTAAGCCTGTTTCTTACCAGAAACGTTTTATCGAGCCAGCAGTTTTTGATACACCCTGAATCCGTATCGGTTGGGCACTTAAGCGTGCTCCAATTCAGGTAGGAAGCTATTAGTCTGGTGTTACTTTTTTATGGTTCTACCTATAGTTTTACCTATTAATGGTTCGTTTATTAACCACTAGTACAACCAAGCAAGCCAGAAAAGCTTCACTGTAGAACGAATCTACTTTACCTCAAAACCAAACCCTTAAATATTTGTACCGGGTTTTAAAAATATATGGTGAGGGTGAATCTTTTTCCTGCGGGCTTCGAAAGATAATGCTTAAAGCACTATCTAGAAATCCTTGCCAGTACCTATTTCGATACTGCGGTCGCGACTATATCAGTGAGTCTAGCTAGTAGCAAACTACATGTTGTTAATGTTACTGATCAAAGTTCAGGGTTCTCTTTGGATAACCTTCTAGGTTCCAACCAATTTGTTATAAGTGCAGGTACTTTAAGTTTGATAAAAACCAGAAAAAAGCTCTATCGTGACATAGCAATTGTTTAAACCTTTAGCTGAGTGTCCTGCTTGCGGTATCATCCGCGCCAATGAGTAGACCAAATACAGCTAGCAAAACTACCAACAAGGACGTTCGTATCGTTGAAATTGAAGAGAACGCGGACCAGCAGCGCGTAGATAACTACTTGTTGCGGGTTCTAAAAGGCGTGCCCAGGTCACGCATCTACAGAATGATTCGTAATGGAGAGGTTAGAGTCAATAAGGGTAGGGTGAAGCCAACCAGGCGGCTCGAGAAGGGCGATCTTTTACGTATTCCACCGGTAGTAATGTTGGAAGCTGGGGAAGTTCCAGATTCTGCGATTGTTAAGCACGGATATTTGCTGGATCGTGTTATCTATGAAGATGATGGCTTATTGGCGATTAACAAGCCAACTGGTCTCGCTGTACATGCAGGCAGCGGGATTGCCTATGGTTTGATCGAGTTGCTCCGAAAGATTCATCCTGCAGGTACTAACTTGGAGTTATGCCATAGGCTTGACCGGGAGACATCCGGGCTACTATTGATTTCTAAAAAACGTTTATATAACAGATATTTAAATAAATTATTTAAACAAAAAACTAATTCTAATTCTGGGATTAGTAAGTGCTATTTAGCGCTGCTTAAGGGCCGGGTTGAGAAGAATATAAAAATTGAGCATAAACTCTATCGCCAAGGAAAACATGATGGTGAACGTATTGTAGTAGTACACCCAGAAGGGGTTGCAGCAGCCTCTACTTTTCGGCCTGTATCATGGCCTGCTAAATTGACTACCTTGTGCGAGGTGGATTTACATACAGGCCGTACCCATCAGGTTCGTGTACATGCCCAATCGATGGGTTGCGCTGTAGCCGGTGATAGTAAATACGGGGATAAACGGTTTAATCGTAAAATGTCAGAAGTTGGCTTAAATCGATTATTTCTGCACGCTTATAGATTAGAGTTTAATTTGCCAGATAACGGCAAGTTGCTACAACTTGAAGCAGGAATCCCTGATGATCTTGATCGTGTATTGCAAGCGCTAAATGATACTAAATGAATAACCGTTATGAGTTAGTTATTTTTGATTGGGATGGAACCCTAATGGATTCAACCGCTAGGATCGTTTCAAGTTTACAGCAATCAGCAATTTCGGCAGGTTTGAAAATGCCTTCAGAGGAAGAAGCCAAACAGGTCATCGGTTTGGGCTTGTATGAAGGTTTTGCTATCCTATTTCCTGATGCTGACAAAAGTGATGCTGATCGGGTCGCAGGTCATTACAGGCAGGAGTTTGTGCATCGAAATACCACCGCGCACAATTTATTTTCTGGTGTATTGAAATGGCTTGAAGACACCCGCCGAGATCAGGTATTAATAGCCATTGCCACAGGTAAATCACGTGCCGGACTAGATCGTGAACTAACCAAGCATTCGATGCATCATCACTTTGTTACCACCCGTTGTGCAGACGAATGCTTTTCTAAGCCACACCCGCAAATGATCATCGAAATATTAAACGAGACCGGCATGGATCCTGAACAAGCAATTATGGTCGGCAATACTACCTTTGATCTGGATATGGCTGCCTCAGCTAGAGTTGATGGGCTTGGACTTACTCAAGGAGCCCATAGCAAGGAGAAACTCTTACAATCTCGACCTGTAGCCATTGTAGATAGCTTTAGCGACGCGGCAGAATGGCTAAACGAGCGAGTAGTTTAAGGAGAGTCATTCGGTCTATGAGCGCACAAATATTAGGTAGGTCAGTAGATTTACACGATAGTGGTTTAGGAATTCGTTTCACCGTCGAACAAAACGGCGAGCGTAAACCCGCATTCGCTATTCGTTATCAAGGCACGGTCTATGCTTACCTAAATCAATGCTCCCACTTGGGCATTCCATTGGATATTAGGCCGGGTAATGTGTTCGATGCCAGCGGAGAATTACTTATTTGTGCAGCTCACGGTGCAACTTATGCCCCAGATAGTGGCGCGTGTGCAGGCGGTCCTTGTTTCGGTGAACCGCTACCAGGATTAAGCGTTTACGAAGACGGTGGGAAGGTTGTTCTCGATGACTTAAATTATAAATTGGTACCGGGAAAGTAGTTCACTTGTTCAATACCTAGCTGGCCCTGCAGGATTTTCCTTCTGATTTAAGTTTATTATAAGGGGCTCGCTCCTACCGGGAGATACATAGGCATTCCGCGTAGTGTTACCGATGTATTGTTAGAGAAACCAAGGAGTGAGGTAAGTACTCCAAATTGACTACTAAGTTGTTCCCATAGGGTTGGCTGTAATGTGAAATCAACTAGTTCCTCGGCACCAATAATATCTCGGGCTATTTGGCTTGGAGTAAAAAAATCATCTATCAGGCCTAGCTCAACTGCTTGACTACCTGTCCAGTACAATCCGCTGAAAATATCTGGATCGTTGGCTAACCTGCTTCCTCGTCCGGCTTGTACGACCGCAATAAATTGTTGGTGCATTTCGTCCAATATACTTTGTGCATGCGCGTTATGTTCAGGGTTTTCAGGGGAAAATGGGTCGAGCATGCCTTTATTTGAGCCGGCAGTTAGCAATCGCCTTTCAACACCCAGCTTATCCAAGGCCCCACTAAACCCGTACATATCCATCAACACGCCGATCGAGCCCACGATACTGCTACGTTGGGCATAAATATTCTGTGTTGCTACAGCAGCATAATAACCCCCTGAGGCGCACATATCCGCGACAGCTGTATATATCGGTGTGTCTGGAAATTCTTCCTTGAGCCGCAAGATGCCATCATGGATAGCTGCTGACTGCGCGACAGTGCCGCCAGGGCTGTTGACGTAAAGAATTATACCTTTGGCGTCTGATTCATAGGCATTGCGTAACCCTTTTAGCACTACTGATGCGCTAGCATTGGTTTCTGGTGCGATTAGCCCAGCTAGACTAACCATTGCAGTATATTCACCACTAGGCGTTAAGCCGCTACTTTGGCGAGATATAACCACCAACAGAGCGAGTAGATACACTAAAAAAGCTACTTTAAAAAACACTCCCCAGCGTCGTTTATTACGTTTCTCTTTTATGTAGTCTTTGGCTATTTCACCTAGAAGATCCTGATCCATACTGAAATTGCTTGCTTGATTGTTACTGCTAGATGGTTCGTTTTCCAATGCGGCTCTCCGTTTGGGCTAAATTCGTTTGTTAGTAGTCTTAGTTTTAGATTTTCTGGCTGATACTAGTGATTGCTGTAGTAAGCGCTCAAAAAAAACACGTTGCTGGATATAGAGCCTAGCATTCGGTCCAGCAAACCATAAACCTTTTATTAGCCCTAAGTAAATGTAGATTAAATAGGGCGTAAATATAAGATATTTTCGAGAAATCGCGCTCCAGGATAATTCAATCATTTTGGATTCAATGAGCTTTTTCGCTTCGAGTTCAGCATATTTTAATTGGCTCTGCCGCCATTGTGACTCGGTCTTTCGATCGTCATGCTGAATATTATTCATTAATGTATCTATATGCCCAGATACTTTTTGTCTTTGTGTGTGGCCGTCCAAATAAAAACTTAGGGATTTTACGCGGGCTAAAACGATTCTAGATGGATACAGGCATTTTGTAAGAGCATGCCCGTTTATACAGTAAGTAAAGTTGACTTCGTATGCAGCGGTTCCCAAGCTGGGATCAAGTGAACTAAGTTCAGTTACAAAGGCACTATTTAATATGTAGTCCGCATCAAGGGTCAACACCCATTCAGTGTTCACCTTTGGGTGTTGTACTGCCGTACTCCATTGGTGAGCATGATTTTTAAAAAGCTGAGTAAAGAAGTGTACGTTTGGGTATTGTGCGCAAATATTTTCGGTATTGTCTTTTGAGCCACTATCCAACACTACAATTGTGTTTGCCCATCTAAGTTGCTCTAGGCAGCGACCAATATTAAGCTCTTCATCTAAGGTGAGAATGACAGGTGTAATCTTATCAAGCATCGATAGCTCTATTATCAGTTGTACCAAATACAGGATACCCCCAGTTAGTTAGCATACTAACCAACTGGATAAGTGGCAGACCGATAAGTGCATTTAGATCATCACCGTCAAATTTTTCGATTAACCATATCCCTAAACCCTCGGCTTTCAAGCTGCCGGCGCAATCATACGGTTTCTCGAGTTCAAGATAGGCCTCGATGACTGTTTGATCTAATTCTCTAAAATAGACATTGAAAGGAATAACTGCTGGCTGATATTCACCCGTTTTTGCATTTAGCAAGACCAATCCAGTATAGAGTTTGACTTTTGAGCCCGAGACTTCAAGTAATTGTTTAACCGCTTGATTATGATCCTTTGGTTTACCGACAATCCCAGAAGGGTGAACAGCCACTTGGTCAGAACCGATAATAAAATCAGTAGGATGTCGCATTGCAACGGATTGTGCTTTTTGCAATGCAAGTCGCAAGACTAGATCTTCAGCCGACTCTGTTGGGAGAGGAGTTTCGTCGATGGACGGAGCATCATATTCAAAGTCTATGCCTAACTTTGATAACAGTTGGCGTCGATAGACAGATGATGAAGCCAGTATTACTTTTTGTTCAATGGGGTCGAAATTATTCACAAATTTATAATTGTTGGCATACGTTAACTGGTATCAATTACCACAAAGCGATATGGTTAAACGCTGATTAGTTTATAGTGACTGAATGATTAAGTATCATGGAAATCGCGTCTAATTAGTTACTATTGAAAGTTACTATAATTTAGTCACGCCAAAATTATTCCATTAAATAGATGATTCGTATTGTATGAGTGAAACCACAGAAAAAATAGCGGTTGTTACTGGCCTTCGTACACCTTTTCAGAAATTGGGAGGTGCCTATTTGGCTTCGACCCCTCGTCAATTGGGAGGGTGGGTCGTAAAAGAAATGGTTGAGCGATGCAATATTTCACCAGACTCGATCGATCAAGTGGTTTACGGTCAGGTCGTTTCGTCGCCTGAAGCGCCTAATATTGCGCGAGAAGTGGTGCTCGGTAGTGGTTTGCCGGTTGGAGTAGATGCTTATAGTGTTAGCCGCGCTTGTGCTACTGCTTATCAGGCTTGTGCAAATGTAATACAAAATATCAGGTCAGGCCAATGCCAAATTGGCATCGCTGGAGGGGCGGACAATATTAGCGACGCGCCTCTATCCATAGGTAAGTCGTTGTCGCGTTCGCTGGTTACGGCCTCGCGTGCGCGGTCCTTTGGTGGAAAGATGGCGGCTTTTCGTGGCGCAAAACTATCGGATATTTTGCCGAAGGCACCAGCAATTAAAGAGCCATCATCAAATTATACGATGGGCCAAGCCGCTGAAAAAATGGCAAAAGAAAACCATATTTCACGGGAAGATCAAGATGCCTTCGCGCACCGTAGTCATAAAAATGCAGCACACGCATGGGAGCAAGGTTGGTTCGATGAACAGGTTATCAATGTGTTTCCGGCCCCTAACTTTAAAGCAGTGATACAAGATAACTTATTTCGCCCAAATAGTGAGTTAGATAAATATAAAAATTTAAAACCGGTTTTTGATAGGCGCCATGGCAGCGTAACGGCGGGTAATAGTTCTCCGCTTACGGATGGGGCAAGTGCCGTGTTGTTGATGCCTGAATCGGTTGCTTCTGCTTTAGGGTATACGCCGCTTGGTTATATTAGATCTTACGCATTTCATGCTATTGATCCTGATTGGCAAATGTTAATGGGCCCTGCATTCGCTATACCCAAGGCACTTGATTATGCAGGTATGAAATTATCTGATATCGATTTAATTGATATGCATGAGGCTTTTGCTGCGCAGGTTTTGGC